>NZ_JBFAHW010000031.1:0-103774 GCF_040654355.1 Streptomyces sp. NPDC050704
TGGGATATCCAGTCATGGCACGTTGCCGCGGCGATCGGACACCCCGACACGACCCCTCACGCCGGAGAGCCGAGTGCGGGTGAGTGGGGCCTGCGCTGCAGACCCCGACCCCGCCTCACGGCCGTTGGCCGTTGGCCGTTGTCTTTTGTCTTTTAGGGGCGCGGGGAACTGCGCACCCAGCCCCCACCGGGCCCGCAGTGATCACACCACCCCAAGCCCCCCGGTCTTTAGTCTTTTCAGGGGCGCGGGGAACTGCGCGACCAGCCCCCACCGGGCCCGCACCCTACGAACCAACCCGAGGCACCCCCAGTCCTTTAGGGGCGCGGGGAACTGCGCGACCAGCCACAGGCGGCCCGCACCGTGCAAACCAGGACAAGGCAGCCGCGGTCGAACTACCGGTCACCCGTCGGTCGGGCGAGACGGAAGTCCAGGCCCGTGAACCTTCGGCCGGCGGAGACCGTGCGGACGGCCTGGCCTATGGCCTTGCGGGAGCCGACGAGGACGACGAGTTTCTTGGCCCGGGTCACCGCCGTGTAGAGCAGGTTCCGCTGGAGCATCATCCAGGCCCCGGTGGTGACCGGGATGACCACCGCCGGATACTCGCTCCCCTGGGAGCGATGGATCGTCACCGCGTACGCGTGGGCCAGCTCGTCGAGTTCGTCGAACTCGTACGGAACCTCCTCGTCCTCATCCGTCCGCACCATCAGCTTCTGGTCGTCGAGGTTGAGCGCGGTGACCACACCGACCGTGCCGTTGAAGACGCCGTTCTCGCCCTTCTCGTAGTTGTTGCGGATCTGGGTGACCTTGTCGCCGACGCGGAAGACCCGGCCGCCGAACCGCTTCTCGGGGAGGTCGGGGCGGGCGGGTGTGATGGCCTGCTGGAGCAGGCCGTTGAGGGTGCCCGCGCCCGCCGGCCCCCGGTGCATGGGCGCCAGCACCTGCACATCCCGGCGTGGATCGAGCCCGAACTTGGCGGGGATGCGCCGCGCCGCCACGTCCACCGTGAGTCGGCCCGTCTCCTCGGTGTCGTCCTCCACGAAGAGGAAGAAGTCGTTGAGGTTCTCGGTGATGGGCTGCTGGCCCGAGTTGATCCGGTGGGCGTTGACCACGACTCCGGATTTCTGGGCCTGGCGGAAGATCCGGGTGAGGCGGACCGCCGGCACCGGGCCACCGTCGGCGAGCAGGTCGCGCAGCACCTCGCCCGCGCCCACGCTGGGGAGTTGGTCGACGTCCCCGACGAAGAGGAGATGGGCGCCCGGAGGAACCGCCTTGACCAGCTTGTTGGCGAGGAGGAGGTCGAGCATCGACGCCTCGTCAACGACGACCAGGTCGGCGTCCAGCGGGCGGTCCTTGTCGTATGCCGCGTCGCCGCCCGGCTTCAGCTCAAGGAGCCGGTGCACGGTGGACGCTTCCGCTCCGGTGAGCTCGGCGAGTCGCTTGGCGGCACGGCCCGTCGGGGCGGCCAGTACGACCTTCGCCTTCTTCGCGCGGGCCAGCTCCACGATCGAGCGGACCGTGAAGGACTTGCCGCAGCCCGGGCCGCCGGTGAGTACGGCCACCTTCTCGGTGAGGGCGAGCCGGACGGCCTCCTCCTGCTCGGGCGCCAGCTCCGAGCCCGTACGGTCCCTGAGCCATGCCAGCGCCTTGTCCCAGGCCACGCTCCGGAAGGCGGGCATCCGGTCCTCGTCGGTGCGCAGGAGACGCAACACCTGGGCGGAGAGGGACAGTTCGGCCCGGTGGAAGGGGACCAGGTAGATGGCCGTGACCGGGTCGCCGCCGTCCAGGCCCGGTACCCGCTCACGTACGACACCCGGCTCCTCGCCCTCCTCTGACGGCTCCGCCAGTTCCGCGAGGCACTCGATGACCAGCCCAGTGTCCACCTGGAGCAGCTTCACCGCGTCGGCGATCAGCTGCTCCTCCGGGAGGAAGCAGTGGCCCTGGTCGGTGGACTGCGAAAGGGCGTACTGGAGACCGGCCTTGACGCGCTCCGGGCTGTCGTGCGGGATGCCCACGGACTGGGCGATCTTGTCGGCGGTGAGGAAGCCGATGCCCCAGACGTCGGACGCGAGCCGGTACGGCTGGTTCTTGACGATCGAGATCGACGCGTCCCCGTACTTCTTGTAGATGCGGACCGCGATCGACGTCGACACCTCGACGGTCTGGAGGAAGAGCATGACCTCCTTGATCGCCTTCTGCTCCTCCCAGGCCTCGGCGATCTTCTTGGTGCGCTTCGGGCCGAGCCCGGGGACCTCGATGAGCCGCTTCGGCTCCTCCTCGATGACCTGGAGCGTGTCGAGGCCGAAGTGCTGGGTGATGCGGTCGGCGAAGATCGGCCCGATGCCCTTGACCAGGCCGGAACCGAGGTAGCGGCGGATGCCCTGGACAGTGGCTGGCAGGACCGTCGTGTAGTTCTCGACCGTGAACTGCTTGCCGTACTGCTGGTGCGAGCCCCAGCGGCCCTCCATTCGCAGGGATTCGCCTACTTGGGCACCGAGCAGCGCGCCGACGACCGTGAGAAGGTCTCCGCCGCCTCTGCCGGTGTCGACCCGCGCGACCGTGTAGCCGTTCTCCTCGTTGGCGTACGTGATCCGCTCCAGTACGCCTTCGAGTACGGCCAGTTGCCGCTCCCCGCTCCCCGCCGCCTGATTGGACATGATCCGACGCTACCGCCCGCGTCTGACAGCGCGGCGGCCCTGTGGACAATCCCCGCCCGCCTCGGGCGCCCAAGGGGCGCGGGGAACTGCGCGACCAGCCCACGAGCACCCGCGGATGAAACTCGGCAAGCACCCCCGCCCCCTTCATCACGATCCGGTCTCAGGGGCTTGTCAACCTCGATGTAATCGATTCCAATCCTCCTTGTAATCGATTCCACAAGGAGGTGGAGCGACGATGGCGAGCATCAAGGACGTCGCCGCCGAGGCGGGCGTATCCGTCGCCACGGTCTCGCGCGTCCTGAACGACCACCCGTCGGTCAGCCCCGCGGCACGCGCCAACGTGCTGGCGGCCGTCGAGACGCTGGGCTACCGCCCGAACGCCGTCGCCCGCTCCCTGCGCACCGACCAGACCCACACCCTCGGCCTGGTCATCAGCGACGTGCTCAACCCGTACTTCACCGAACTGGCCCGCTCCGTCGAGGAGGAGGCCCGCGCCCTCGGCTACAGCGTCATCATCGGAAACGCCGACGAACGGCCGGAGCTGCAGGACCACCACGTCCGTACGCTCCTCGACCGCCGCATCGACGGGCTCCTGGTGTCCCCCACCGACGGCGGCTCGCCGCTGATGCTGGAGACCGCGCGCGCGGGGACCCCGATGGTCTTCGTGGACCGCTGGATCCCGGGCGTGGACGTGCCGGTGATCAGGGCGGACGGCCTGGACGCCGTACGCGATCTGGTCGCCCACCTGCACCGCCTCGGCCACCGCAGGCTCGCGATCATCGCGGGCCCGGCGGCCACCACCACCGGCAGTGAGCGCGTCGAGGCCTTCCGGGAGGCCCTGCGCGAGTACGGACTTCCGCTGCCCGACGCGTACATAGGCCAGGGCGATTTCCAGGCCGCCAGCGGTCGCCGGGTCACCGAGGAGTTCCTGGACCTCGCCGAGCCGCCCGAGGTCGTCTTCGCCACCGACAACCTGATGGCCCTGGGTGCGCTGGACGCCATCCGCGCGCGCGGGATGCGGGTTCCCGACGACATCGCGCTCGCCGCATTCGACGACATCCCGTGGTTCGTGCACACCGATCCGCCGATCACGGCGATCGCCCAGCCGACCCCCGATCTCGGCCGGGCCGCCGTACGCGCCGTCGTCGACCGCATCGAGGGACGGCCCCCGAAGTCCGTGACCCTCCCCGCCCGTCTCGTCGTCCGCCGCTCCTGCGGCGAAGCGGCCGTCGCGTACCCCATGCCTTCTGTCTCCCCCGTCTCCCCCGTACCTCCCGTCCTAAGGAGCAACCCGTGAGCGATCCGGACGAGTTGCTGCGTATCGAAGCGATACGCAAGACCTTCCCCGGTGTGGTCGCGCTCGACAGCGTCGACTTCGATCTGCGCCGCGGCGAGGTGCATGTGCTGCTCGGCGAGAACGGCGCCGGCAAGAGCACCCTCATCAAGATGCTGTCCGGCGCCTACCGGCCGGACTCCGGGCAGGTGGTCGTAGGCGGCGAGAAGGTCCGCATCCACGGCGCGCAGGACGCCGAGCGCCTCGGCATCGCGACCATCTACCAGGAGTTCAACCTGGTCCCCGACCTGACGGTCGCCGAGAACATCTTCCTGGGCCGCCAGCCGCGCCGCTACGGCCTGATCGACCGCAAACGGATGGAGGCGGACGCCGCCGAGCTCCTGGAGCGCGTCGGCGTGAACGTCTCCCCCCGCGCGCGGGTGCGTGAACTCGGAATCGCACGCCTGCAGATGGTGGAGATCGCGAAGGCCCTGAGCCTGAACACCCGCGTATTGATCATGGACGAGCCGACCGCGGTGCTCACCTCCGGAGAGGTCGAAAAACTCTTCCGGATCGTGCGGCAGCTGCGCGAGGACGGGGTCGGCATCGTCTTCATCACGCACCACCTGGAGGAGATCGCCGCCCTGGGAGACCGGGTCACGGTCATCCGGGACGGCAGGAGCGTGGGCCAGGTGCCCGCGTCCACACCCGAGGACGAGCTCGTACGCCTCATGGTGGGCCGCTCCATCGAGCAGCAGTATCCGCGCGAACGCCCCGACGCGGAACCTGACGCACAAGACGGACGAGACGGACGAGCAGGCACCGCGGCCGCGTTGCTCACCGTCGAAGGGCTCACCCGGGACGGTGTTTTCCACGACGTGAGTTTCGAGGTGCGGGCCGGTGAGGTCGTCGGCATCGCGGGGCTCGTCGGAGCCGGGCGTACGGAGGTCGTACGGGCGGTCTTCGGGGCCGATCCGTACGACAGGGGGTCCGTGGCGGTTGCGGGCGCCCGCCTGCCGCGTCACGACGTGAGCGCGGCGATGACGGCCGGCATCGGGCTCGTGCCCGAGGACCGCAAGGGCCAGGGGCTGCTGCTTGACGCCTCGGTCGAGGAGAACCTCGGTCTCGTCACGCTCCGCTCCGCGACCCGCGGCGGCCTCGTCGACCTCAAGGGGCAGCGGACGGCCGCCGCGCGGATCGCCGAGCAGCTCGGCGTCCGCATGGCCGGGCTCGGCCAGCACGTGCGCACCCTCTCCGGCGGCAACCAGCAGAAGGTCGTCATCGGCAAGTGGCTGCTCGCCGACACCAAGGTGCTGATCCTGGACGAGCCGACGCGCGGTATCGACGTCGGCGCCAAGGTCGAGATCTACCAGCTGATCAACGAGCTCACGGCCGCCGGACACGCCGTCCTGATGATCTCCAGCGACCTGCCCGAGGTCCTCGGCATGAGCGACCGGGTGCTGGTGATGGCCCAGGGCCGCATCGCGGGCGAACTCTCCGCCGAAGAGGCGACCCAGGACTCCGTGATGGCCCTCGCCGTCAGCACCCCGACCACCACCACTACCGCAACCACCACCCCTGTTACCGCTGTGGAGGGCTCCCGTGGCCACTGACACGCTCAAGAGCACATCGGGCGCGAGTGGCGCCTCGGGCAACCCCGGCGGCCTGCGCCGACTCCTGCTCGACAACGGCGCGCTCACCGCGCTCATCATCCTCGTCATCGCGATGTCGGCCCTGTCCGGCGACTTCCTGACGACCGACAACCTGCTCAACATCGGCGTCCAGGCGGCCGTCACCGCCATCCTCGCCTTCGGCGTGACCTTCGTGATCGTCTCGGCGGGCATCGACCTGTCGGTCGGTTCCGTCGCCGCCCTGTCCGCCACCGTCCTTGCCTGGACGGCCACTTCGGAGGGCGTCCCGGTCTGGATCGCGGTGCTCCTCGCGATCGCCACCGGAATAGCGTGCGGGCTCGTCAACGGCATCCTGATCTCGTACGGGAAGCTGCCGCCGTTCATCGCGACGCTCGCCATGCTGTCGGTGGGCCGCGGCCTGTCGCTCGTCATCTCGCAGGGCAGCCCGATCGCCTTCCCCGACTCGGTCTCGCACCTCGGCGACACGCTGGGCGGCTGGCTGCCCGTGCCGGTCCTCGTGATGATCGTCATGGGGCTCATCACGGCCCTGATCCTCGGGCGTACGTACATCGGGCGCTCCATGTACGCGATCGGCGGCAACGAGGAGGCGGCCCGCCTCTCCGGCCTCCGGGTGAAGAAGCAGAAACTCGCGATCTACGCCCTGTCCGGCCTCTTCGCCGCGGCCGCCGGCATCGTCCTCGCCTCCCGTCTCTCCTCCGCGCAGCCGCAGGCCGCGCAGGGCTACGAGCTGGACGCGATCGCCGCGGTCGTCATCGGCGGCGCCTCGCTGGCGGGCGGTACGGGCAAGGCGTCCGGAACGCTGATCGGCGCGCTGATCCTCGCGGTCCTGCGCAACGGCCTCAACCTCCTCTCCGTGTCCGCCTTCTGGCAGCAGGTCGTCATCGGCGTGGTCATCGCGCTGGCCGTGCTCCTCGACACCCTGCGGCGCAAGGCGGGGGCCACTCCGGTCGCCGCCGGGACCTCCTCGCGGCCCAAGGGCCCACAGGCGGTGAAGTACGCGCTCGCCGTCGTCCTCGCGGCGGCGATCGTGGGCGGTCTGACTCTCGTCAACAACGGCTCGTCCTCCGCGGCGAACCAGAAGATCGGCCTGTCCCTCTCCACCATGAACAACCCCTTCTTCGTACAGATCAGGCAGGGCGCCCAGGCGGAGGCCAAGCGGCTCGGCGCCGACCTGACCGTCACGGACGCGCAGAACGACGCCTCGCAGCAGGCCAACCAGCTGCAGAACTTCACCAGCGAGGGCGTCGACGCGATCATCGTCAACCCGGTGGACTCGGACGCGGCGGGCCCCTCGGTGCGCTCCGCGAACAAGGCCGACATCCCCGTCGTCGGCGTCGACCGCGGCGTCAACAAGGCCGACACGGCCGCGCTCGTGGCCTCCGACAACATCGCGGGCGGCAAGCTCGGCGCGAAGGCGATGGCCGAGAAGCTGGGCGGCCAGGGCAAGATCGTGATTCTGCAGGGCCTGGCCGGTACGTCCGCGAGCCGCGAGCGCGGCGCGGGCTTCGCCGAGGGGCTCAAGGCCTACCCGGGCATCAAGGTCGTCGCCCGGCAGCCGGCCGACTTCGACCGCACCAAGGGCCTCGACGTCATGACGAACCTCCTCCAGGCCCACCCGGACGTCGACGGTGTCTTCGCCGAGAACGACGAGATGGCACTCGGCGCGATCAAGGCCCTCGGCTCCAAGGCCGGCAAGTCCGTCCAGGTCATCGGCTTCGACGGCACGCCCGACGGTCTGAAGGCCGTCAAGGAGGGCACGATGTACGCCTCGGTGGCGCAGCAGCCGAAGGAACTGGGCAGGATCGCGGTGGAGAACGCGCTGCGGGCAGCCGACGACAAGAAGGTCGACAAGACGGTGAAGGTGCCGGTGAAGGTCGTCACGGCGAAGAACGTGGACGAATTCAGCGGCTGACCGCGACGACCGAAGTCGCTGGACAGAAGTCGACGGATCGCAGTCGCCGGACCGAAGGCGACAGATCGCAGTCGCCGGACCGAAGGCGACGGACCGAAGGCGACGGGCGGGCGGTCAGGGGAAGCCGCCCGCCCCAACTCACCACCCCCCAGGGAGACAGTTCATGTACGACTACGACCTGCTGGTCGTGGGATCGGCCAACGCCGACCTGGTCATCGGCGTCGAGCGACGGCCCGCCGCCGGAGAGACCGTCCTCGGCTCCGACCTGGCCCTCCATCCCGGCGGCAAGGGCGCCAACCAGGCCGTCGCCGCCGCCCGCCTCGGGGCCCGTACGGCCCTGCTGGCCCGGGTCGGCGACGACGCGCACGGCCGCCTGCTGCTCGACTCGCAGCGGGCCGCCGGGGTCGACACGTCCGGCGTCCTCGTCGGAGGCGCGCCCACCGGAGTCGCCCTGATCACCGTCGACCCGTCCGGCGACAACAGCATCGTGGTCTCCCCCGGCGCGAACGGCCGCCTGACCCCGGACGACATCCGCGCGGCCAGCGCCCTCCTCGCCGCCTCCCAGGTGGTCTCGGCGCAGCTGGAGATCCCGCTGGAGACGGTCGAGGAGGTCGTACGGAACATGCGGCCCGGCACCCGCTTCGTACTGAACCCGTCCCCGCCCCGGGAGTTGCCGGAGCTGGTGCTGGCCGCCTGCGACCCGCTGATCGTGAACGAGCACGAGGCGCGGGTGGTGCTCGGCGCGGACGCGGGCGACACGCCCGAGCAGTGGGCCGGGGCGCTCCTCGCCCTGGGTCCGCGCTCGGTGGTCGTCACCCTGGGCGAGGAGGGCGCGCTGGTCGCCGACGCGGCCGGGGCGACCCGCGTCCCGTCCGTGAAGGTGAACGCCGTGGACACGACCGGCGCGGGCGACTCCTTCACCGCGGCCCTGGCCTGGCGGCTGGGCGCCGGCGAGTCCCTGGCGGCCTCGGCGACGTACGCGGCACGCGTGGGAGCCGTCGCCGTCACCCGGGAGGGCGCCCAGGCCTCCTTCCCCACCGCCGAAGAGGTCGCCGCACTGTGAAGAAGGCCGGAATCCTGAACCGTCATCTGGCGGGCGCCCTGGCCGAACTGGGCCACGGCGACGGCGTACTCGTCTGCGACGCCGGCATGCCCATCCCGGCCGGCCCCCGCGTCGTGGACCTCGCCTTCCGGGCCGGGGTGCCGTCGTTCTCCGAGGTCCTGGACGGCCTCCTGGCCGAACTGGTCGTGGAGGGCGCGACGGCGGCGCGGGAGGTGGGACAGGCGAACCCGGCCGCGTCCACCCTCCTGACCGGCCACTTCCCGACCCTGACCCTCGTCTCCCACGAGGAACTCAAGACCCTCTCGGCGGACGCCCGCCTGATCGTCCGCACCGGTGAGGCCCGCCCGTACGCGAACGTACTGCTGCGCTGCGGGGTCTTTTTCTGACTTCGTTCTCAGACTTCGTTCTCAGACTTCGAAGGGGCCCGGTCCGTCGACCGGGCCCCTTCGTTTCCCTCCCCATCAGAACCCCCGCGATCCCCCCGGATCCCCCTCCAGAAGTCCTGATGCCAAGTACGACCCACGGGGTACGGAGAGGGTTGCACGGCCACGCGAGAATTTTTTCGCCGTGTTGTGGCTCCTCACACCGCGGCGATGCCCTCCATACCGGACTCGCCGAAGACGGGCAGGTCCTCGACGGTCGTGACCTTGGTCAGGGCTCCGTCCTCCTCGACGCGGAAGCCGTCGACGGTGCCGGAGACCGCGTTCTGGACGTAGACGAACCTGTCGTCCGCCGTCACCGCGAGGTCGATCACGCCCTGGGAGTTCGCCGACGGCGGGGTGGCCACTCCGACGGCGTTGGTGAGGGCGAGCTTGCCGTTCTCGTCCATGCGGTACCCGGTGACCGTCGAGTTGCCCGTGTTCCCGCCGTAGAAGAAGTCACCCGCGCGCTCCAGCCAGCACAGGGTCTCCTGGCCGTTGGCGAGCGGTTCCTGCACGACCTTGAGCTTGCCGTCGCGCCTCACCTTGTACGTACTGACCGTGGCCTTCTCGGCCTCCGCGACCAGCATCCGCCCGGCCGGGTCGAAGCTGATCGCGAACGGCACCCCGCCCGCAGAGTCGCTGACGACGGGCTCGTCGACGGCCGGGAGCCCGCCCCGCTTCATCGGGAAGACCTCGACCGTATTGTTCGACTTGGTGGTGACGACCAGGTTGCGCCCGTCCGGCGTGAACTCGACCTCGCCGGGCGAGCTGGAGAAGAGCGGCACGTCCTCGTTCTCCAGGCCCAGCGACCGGTGCGAGCCCTTCAGCGGCTTGAGCCCCTTCTCGGTGATCTTGAATCCCTGGACGCTGCCCGCCCCGCCGGCGTTCATGACGTACGCGACCTTGCCGGACACCGCGATGCTCGCCGGGAACTCGCCTCCCGAGTCCACGACCTGGGGGTCCGACAGCTTCTGCCCCCGCACGCGGAAGGAGGTCACCGTGCCGCTGCCCGCGTTGACGGCCAGCAGCATCCCCGACCGGTCGTCGTAGACGAGGGACCCCTGGGAAGCGAGCGAATCGGTCGGCGCGTCGGTCTGGTGGCCGCCCTTGCCGCCGGTCTCGTACTCCCCCGCCGCGGTAAGTACTCCGTCGTCGTCCCGTTCGAATACGTGGATCGTGTTCCCGTCCAGCTCGTTGCCCTGCACGAAGACCGCGTGGTCGGCCTTGGCCGCCTGGTCCCCGGACCCCGCATACTGCCCGGCGCTGGCCAGGGTCCCTGCCGTCGCGACGCCCGCCGTGGCGAGGAGCCCGGCCCCGATCAGGGCCAGCGGCTTCTTCGACTTCGCCTTGTGACTGCTCGCGTGTCCACTCATGCCCGGCTCCTCAGAAGGTCCTCACCGCCTCAGGATTCGAGACGGCCAGAACCAGAGTTGCCCTTGGGACGGCTGCGCCGCCCCAACTCCCCCACCACGTCAGCGTCTCGTAAGACCTCACCACCCCCGACAGACAAGGTGATTGGAAGGTTCAGGACACTCACAGCCGCAAAAAAGCGTCCCAAACCTTCCAATCACCCGATCCCCGGGTGGGGGTGGGGGTTACGCCGCGTGCGTTGCGAAGCGGGATGCCGTTTCCGTCAGGAGCTCGCGGCCGTCGCGGGCCCACAAGGTGTCGTTGAAGAGTTCGACCTCGATCGGGCCGGTGTAGCCGGCCGAATCCACGTAGGTCTTCCACTCCCTCATGTCGATTGCGCCGTCGCCGATCTGGCCCCGGCCGTTCAGGACGCCCTCGGGGAGGGGGGTGGTCCAGTCGGCCAGTTGGAACGTGTGGATGCGGCCGGTCGCGCCCGCGCGGGCGATCTGGGCCGGGGCCTGGTCGTCCCACCAGATGTGGTACGTGTCGACGGCTACGCCGACCTGGTTCGCGGGGAACCTTTCCGCGAGGTCCAGGGCTTGGGTGAGGGTCGAGACGACGCAGCGGTCGGAGGCGTACATCGGGTGGAGGGGCTCGATGGCCAGCCGTACGCCCCGCTCCTGCGCGTACGGGCCCAACTCGCCGAGCGCGTCGGCGATGCGCTCCCGGGCGCCGTGCAGGTCCTTCGAGCCCGCCGGGAGGCCGCCCGAGACGAGGACGAGTGTGTCCGTGCCCAGGGTCGCCGCCTCGTCGATCGCCGCCCGGTTGTCGTCCAGGGCGGACGCCCGCTCGGCCGGGTCGATGGCCGTGAAGAAGCCGCCCCGGCAGAGGGTGGTCACGGCCAGGCCCGCGTCGCGGATCAGCTTGGCCGTCGCGTCGAGCCCGTACGCCTGGACCGGGGCGCGCCAGAGGCCGATGCCCGGGATGCCCAACTCCAGGCATCCTTCGACCAGTTCGGGGAGCGACAGCTGCTTGACCGTCATCTGGTTGATGCTGAAGCGGGAGAGATCCTGAGGAGTGGTCGTAGTACTCACTGGGTCACTCCGTACAGGGCGAGGAGGTTCTTCATGCGGGCCTCCGCGAGTGCCGGGTCCGGGAACAGGCCCAGGCCGTCGGCCAGTTCGTACGCGCGGGCGAAGTGCGGAAGCGAGCGGGCCGACTGGAGGCCGCCGACCATCGTGAAGTGCTCCTGGTGGCCCGCGAGCCAGGCCAGGAAGACCACGCCCGTCTTGTAGAAGCGGGTCGGGGTCTGGAAGAGGTGGCGGGACAACTCGACGGTCGGGTCGAGGAGTTCGCGGAAGCCCTTCACGTCACCCGTGTCGAGGACCCGGACGGCTTCTGCCGCGAGGGGGCCCAGCGGGTCGAAGATGCCGAGCAGGGCGTGGCTGAAGCCGCGGTCGTCGCCGGCGATCAGTTCGGGATAGTTGAAGTCGTCGCCCGTGTAGCAGCGGACGCCGTCCGGGAGGCGGCGGCGGAGGTCGACCTCGCGCTGAGCGTCCAGGAGGGAGACCTTGATGCCGTCGACCTTGTCGGGGTGCGCGGCGATGACTTCCAGGAAGGTGTCCGTGGCCGCGTCCAGGTCGGACGAGCCCCAGTAGCCGTCCAGGGCCGGGTCGAACATCGGGCCCAGCCAGTGCAGGATCACCGGCTCGGAGGCCTGGGCCAGCAGTCGGCCGTAGACCGAGAGGTAGTCCTCGGGGCTCTTGGCCGCCGCGCACAGGGCGCGGGAGGCCATCAGGATCGCCTGGGCGCCCGCCGACTCGACGAGTGCGAGCTGCTCCTCGTAGGCGGCGCGGACCTCGTCGAGCGAGTGGTCCGGGCCGGTGAGCTGGTCCGTGCCGACGCCGCACGCGACGAGGCCGCCGACCGTCTTCGCCTCGGCGGCGGACCGCTTGATCAGCTCGGCGGCGCCCGCCCAGTCCAGGCCCATCCCGCGCTGGGCCGTGTCCATCGCCTCGGCGACCCCGAGCCCGTGCGACCAGAGATGGCGGCGGAAGGCGAGGGTGGCGTCCCAGTCGACGGCGGCCGGGGAATCGGGCGAGACGTCCGCGTACGGGTCGGCGACGACGTGCGCCGCCGAGTAGACCGTACGGGAGGTGAAGGGGGCGCCGGTGGTGATGGAGAGGGGTTCGGGGCGGGGTGTGTAGGTGCGCAACTCGCCGCCTGCGCCCGGGAGTTGGATGGTCACAGGGAGATCTCCGGTACGTCGAAGCGGCGGCCCTCGGCCGAGGACTTGAGCCCCAGTTCGGCGAGCTGGACGCCGCGGGCGCCGGCGAGGAGGTCCCAGTGGTAGGGCGCGTCGGCGTAGACGTGCCGGAGGAAGAGCTCCCACTGGGCCTTGAAGCCGTTGTCGAACTCGTCGTTGTCCGGGATCTCCTGCCACTGGTCGCGGAAGGAGTAGGTGGCCGGGATATCGGGGTTCCAGACCGGCTTGGGGGTGGAACTGCGGTGCTGGACGCGGCAGTTGCGCAGGCCGGCGACCGCCGAGCCCTCGGTGCCGTCGACCTGGAACTCTACGAGTTCGTCGCGGTTGACGCGTACGGTCCAGGACGAGTTGATCTGGGCGATCGCGCCGCCTTCGAGTTCGAAGACGCCGTAGGCGGCGTCGTCGGCCGTGGCGGTGTACGGCTTGCCCTGCTCGTCCCAGCGCTGCGGGATGTGCGTGGCGGTGAGCGCCTGGACGGACTTCACGCGGCCGAAGAGTTCGTGCATCACGTACTCCCAGTGCGGGAACATGTCGACAACGATGCCACCGCCGTCCTCGGCGCGGTAATTCCACGACGGGCGCTGGGCGGACTGCCAGTCGCCCTCGAAGACCCAGTAGCCGAACTCGCCGCGGATGGACAGGATTTCACCGAAGAAGCCGCCGTCGATGAGCCGCTTGAGCTTGAGCAGGCCGGGGAGGAAGAGCTTGTCCTGGACGACGCCGTGCTTGATGCCGGCGGCGGCCGCCAGCCGGGCCAGCTCCAGGGCGCCGTCGAGTCCGGTCGCGGTCGGCTTCTCGGTGTAGATGTGCTTGCCCGCCGCGATCGCCTTCGTGATCGCCTCCTCGCGGGCCGAGGTGACCTGGGCGTCGAAGTAGATGTCGATGGTCGGGTCGGCGAGCACGGCGTCGAGGTCCGTGGACCAGTGCTCGATGCCGTGCTGGTCGGCGAGCGCCTTCAGCGCGTGCTCGCGGCGGCCGACGAGGACCGGCTCGGGCCACAGCACGGTGCCGTCACCGAGGTCGAGGCCGCCCTGTTCGCGCAGGGCGAGGATCGAGCGGACGAGATGCTGGCGGTAGCCCATGCGTCCCGTCACGCCGTTCATGGCGATGCGCACCGTCTTGCGTGTCACGTCATTCCCTTCGTACGCGTCCTGCGCCGCGTACGCCCCACCGGTGCACTCCGGGCGCTCCGGGCGGTCCCGTGGGCTCCCGTGAGGCACCGGTGAACTGGTGAGCGTGACAGCAAGCGCTTTCTATACCAGTAGAAGTTAGCCTCTGATCAGCGGACCGGACAAGACCGGGGATGTTACGAGTTGTTCGAGGGGGCGAACAGCGCGGGCTTGCGATCATAAGGTCTGCATCCAACCTGTGACCGTAAGGTCTGCACCACTCGGGGGCTTGGGCGCGACACTGTCCACGGCTCGGAGTACGACTCTTACGGCTCTTATGGGAGTACGCCTCTTACGGCTCTTATGACCGGCTCTGAGGCTGACGACGAGGACGAGGACGAGATGCGCGACCGGAGGACGAGTAGATGACGGTGACCCTGGCGGACGTGGCGGCCCGCGCGCAGGTCTCGCCCGCGACGGTGTCGCGCGTGCTGAACGGGAACTACCCCGTGGCCGCTTCCACCCGCGAGCGGGTGCTGCGGGCCGTGGACGAACTGGACTACGTACTGAACGGCCCCGCGAGCGCGCTCGCCGCCGCCACGTCCGACCTGGTCGGGATTCTGGTCAACGACATCGCCGACCCGTTCTTCGGGATCATGGCGGGGGCGATCCAGTCCGAGATCGAGGGGCCGGGCGGGCGTGCGGGAGGGGAGCGTCTCGGGGTCGTGTGCAACACCGGCGGCTCTCCGGAGCGCGAACTCACGTACCTCACGCTCCTTCAGCGCCAACGCGCCGCCGCAGTGGTGCTGACGGGTGGGGCCGTGGAGAACACCACGCACGCGGCGGCCGTGGCGACCAAGCTGCGGAAGCTCGCGGCCGCGGGGACGCGTGTGGTGTTGTGCGGGCGGCCGCCCGCGCCGGCGGACACCGACGCGGTGGCCATCACCTTCGACAACCGGGGCGGCGGACAGGAGCTCACCGAGCATCTGATCGGCCTCGGCCACCGGCGCATGGGGTACATCACCGGTCCGGAGGAGCGCACCACGACCCGTCACCGGCTCGAAGGCCACCGCGCCGCGCTCGCCGCGCACGGTATCGCCGACGATCCCGGCTGGACCGTGCACGGGCGTTACGACCGCCGGTCCGGGTACGAGGCGACGCTGGAACTCCTGCGCCGCGAACCGGAGTTGACGGCCGTGGTCGCCGCCAACGACACGGTCGCCCTCGGCGCGTGTGCCGCTCTGCGCGACTCCGGGCTCCGTATCCCGGACGACGTGTCCGTCGTCGGTTTCGACGACCTGCCCTTCAGCGTCGACGCGGTGCCCGCACTGACGACGGTGCGGTTGCCGTTGGCGGAGGCGGGGGCTCGGGCGGGGCGGATCGCGATGGGACGGGAGGAGCCGCCGCCGGGCGGGATCGCCATGGTGCGGGGGGAGTTGATGGTGCGGGGGTCTACTGGGGTGCCGAAGGCGTGAGGGGTGCGCCTTGAGGGGTGCGCGGTGACGGGCGGGGCCAACGGTTGTAGGCCAACAGCAGTGGGCCAACACCGGTAGATCAACGGCCGTGGGCCAACACCGGTAGGTCATCAGCTGTGGGCCTGCGCCGGTCGGCCGACAGTGCCGGGCCAACGGCTGTAGGCCAGCGGCCGTGGGCCAACGGCGGTGGGCCAACAGCGGTGGGCCAACAGCCGTAGACCGCCACCAGCCGACCGACGGCCCCGAGCCAACACCAGTAGGCCAACAGTCGTAGGCCCGGCCCTCCGTCTATCCCTGGTTGGTCAGGGTGTCGAGGCGGGAACGCTGGGGTGGGGTCAGGGTCAGGGTTGTTGCGGCGAGGTTTTCCTCCAGGTGGGCGATCTGGGCTGTGCCCGGGATCGGGACGATGACCGGTGAGTGGTCGAGGAGCCAGGCCAGGGAGACCTGCGTGGGGGTGGCGTCGAGTTCGGACGCGACCGCGGCGATCTCGGCCCGCTCGCCCGACGTCCCGGCCGCGACGGGCCGCCACGGCAGGAAGGCGATGCCCGCCTCCTCGCAGGCGGCCAGCACGGGCTCGTACTCGCGGTCGAGCAGGTTGTAGCGGTTCTGGACGCTCGCGATGTCGACGATCTTCCGCGCCTGGTCGAGTTCGTCGACGGTGACCTCGGAGAGGCCGATCCGGCCGATCTTGCCCTCGTCCCGGAGGTCCCGCAGTGCGCCGAGCTGGTCGGCGAGCGGGGTGTCCGGGTCGATGCGGTGGAGTTGGAGCAGTTCGACGCGTTCGACGCGGAGCCTGCGCAGGCCCTGCTCGACCTGGTCCCGCAGGGAGTCCGGGCGGCCGTCCAGTTTCCACTCGCCCTGGGCGGGGCGGCCGCCCCCGTACAGGTTCGGGCCCGTTCGCACGACGCCGACCTTGGTGGTGATCTGGAGCCCGTCCGCATACGGGTACAGGGCCTCGGCGAGGAGTTCCTCGTTGGCTCCGCCGCCGTAGAGGTGGGCGGTGTCGATGAGCGTGACGCCCAGTTCGACGGCCCTCCTGGCGACCGCGACGGAGGCCTCGCGCTCGGCGGCGGGCTCGGTCGGCAGGCGCATGGCCCCGAACCCGAGCCGCCGTACCTCCAGGTCCCCACCGATACGGAACGTGCTCGATGTCGTCGTCATCTGACTGCCTTCCCCCTGCCCCTGTGGCCCCAGTGACCCAAGTCGCGACGCTAACAGCGAAGTCGGCGGAGAGCGGGGGTGGGAAACGGATGAAATCCCATACGGGACACCGCCCCGCACGGCATAATCTCTGACTGAGTCAGCTATCCAGTCACCATCCACTCACCACCCAGACCCAGACCCAGACCAGCGTGAGCCGCGAGGCAGGTGCCAGGTGTCATGACCGTTCAAGAGATCCGTGCCTTCAACCGCTTCTACACGAACCTGATCGGCGCGCTCGACTACAGCCGCCGGCTGCACGCCCCGTACACGCTCACGGAGTCCCGCGTGCTGTACGAACTCGCCCACTCCCCCCGTACGGACGCGGCGGACCTCCGTACCGAACTCTGCCTGGACTCGGGCTACTTGAGCCGGATGCTCGCGAAGTTCGAGAAGGACGGGCTGATCAAGCGGGCGCCGTCGGAGAAGGACACCCGGCGGCAGCGGATCACGCTCACGGTCCGCGGGCGGGAGACCGCCGGCCTCCTCGACGAGCGGTCGCGCGAAACGATCGGCTCGCTGCTGTCGACCGTCCCGCCGAGCGACCGGCCCCGCCTCGCCAAGGCGATGCACGAGGTCCGCGAAATCCTCTCCGACGGGCGCCGGCCACCGCGGGGCGAGGACGTGGTGCTGCGTGAACCCGGCCCTGGCGACCTCGGCTGGATCGTGCAGCGCAACGCCGCGCTCTACACCGCCGAGTACGGCTGGAACACGGATTACGAGGGCCTGGTCGCCCGGATCGTCGCCGACTTCGCCGAGGACCACGACCCGCATCTGGAGCGGGTGTGGATCGCGGAGCTGGACGGCCGGCCGGTGGGCTGCGTGATGTGCGTACGGGACGACGCGCCCGGCGCCGCCCGCCTGCGCCTCCTGCTCGTCGAGCCGGAGGCGCGCGGGCTGGGTGTCGGGGACCGCCTCGTGCGGGCCTGCGTCGAGTTCGCGCGGGGCGTCGGCTACCGCGAGCTGGTCCTGTGGACGAACGACGTCCTGTCCTCGGCCCGCCGCATCTACCAGCGCCACGGCTTCGTCCTCCTCGCGGAGAAACCGCACCGCTCCTTCGGTGTCGATCTCGTAGGCCAGGACTGGCGCCTTGATCTGCACGGCCCACAGGAGTGACGGCGGACGAGTGATACGAGACGAGTGACGGGTAGGGTCCGGGGCATGAAGCTGGCCTTCTCCACCCTCGGTGTCCCCGGACTCCCGATCAGCGACGTGGTACGGCTCGCGGCCGCGCACGGCTACCACGGTGTCGAGTTGCGCGCGCATCCCGAGGAGCCGGTCCACCCCGGCCTGGGCCTCCCCGAACGGGCCGATGTGGCGGCCGAGTTCAAGAGTGCGGGCATCGAGATCCTGGGCCTCGCGGGGTACGCGCGCGTGGCGGCGCCGGGCGACGACGGCCCCGTACTGGCCGAACTGCGGGCGCTCCTCGAACTGGCCCGGGACCTGGGCGCCCCCTTCGTCCGCGTCTTCCCAGGCGGCGGCACCGAGCAGAGCCCCGCCGAAGCCGACGCGACGGCCGCCCGCCGACTGGGCACGGCCGCGGAGTACGCCGCCGACCTGGGCGTACGCATCCTGCTTGAGACCCACGACTCGCACCGCACCGGCGCCGACGCGATCCGCGTCCTCGGCCTGGTCGGACACCGCCAGGTCGGCTCCCTCTGGGACGTCATGCACACCTGGCTCGGCGGCGAACAGCCCTCGTCGACGTACGCCGCGCTCTCCCCGTACCTCGGCTACGTCCAGGTCAAGGACATCGCCTCCGCCGACGACACGACCCCGCTGCCGCTCGGCACCGGCGTCCTGCCGCTCACCGAGTGCGTCGAGCTGCTCAGTCGCGAGGGGTGGGACGGGTGGCTGTGCTGGGAGTACGAGAAGCGGTGGTACGAGTCGGCCGCGCCGCTTGAGGGGCTGCTCGGTGCGGGCCGGGAGCATCTGGGACGGTTGCTCAACGAGTCGGCGTGACCACGCGCGTGTGGCCCAGGACCCGGCTCACCGTGTCTCGTAGGGCTTCGTGCGGATCGGTGCCGAGTGCGGGGGCGCGCCAGCAGACGAATCCGTCGGGCCGGACCAGTACCGCGCCGTCCGGCCCGATCCCGGCGACCTGGCAGAAGGTGCCGTCCGGGTCGCCGAGCACGTCATCGGCGTACGCGTCGGCACCGGCGTCGGTGTCGGTGTCAGGGATGACGCGGTGGGCGCGCACCTCGATGCCGAGGTCCGACGACGCCGCGGCCGACAGCCAGGGATGGCCCTGCGGTCCGGCGAGCAGGAGCCAGTGCGGTCCCGCGATGTCCACCGTGGATACCCGGGCCTTGCCGTCCTGGCCGGAGGTGAGCCAGTGGTGCGGCAGCCGGTATCCGGGTCGCGCGTCGTCGTCGAAGACATCGAGGGCATCGGGGTCCGCCTCGGGCCGGTCGTCGGTGATGACGGCGTCGGACTGGTAGCGGTAGAACATCATGGCGCGCAAGTGGATGTCCGCGTGGGCCTCGAACAAGGCGTCCGGCTCCTGCCCCTCGGACGAGCCGATGCCGATACCGATGCCGACGTCTCGGGTCGCGAAGCGCGAGAAGCCGACCGATACCGCGGCGGCGGCGCGGCGCTCGGCCTCGTACGTGTCCAGCAGTGCGGGTGCGGCCTGGCCGTGCAGCACGGCGGCCAGTTTCCAGGCGAGGTTGTGCCCGTCCTGGATGCCGGTGTTCATGCCGAGCCCGCCGGCGGACGTCTGCACGTGGGCCGCGTCGCCGGCCAGGAACACCCGGCCCCGCCGGAAACCCGATGCCAGGCCCAGCCTCGCCTCCCAGGGAGTCGCCGCCAGCAGCTCGACGGACACCGTCGGATCACCGATCGCGGCGTGCAGCAGTTCGACGATCCGCTCGCGGGGCAGCTGTACCGGGCCGTCGGGCTTTCCCGGGTAGTCCATGATGTGCGTCCCCCAGAGGTCCTTGCCGTCGACCTTGCCGATCGCGGCGTAGACCTCGGCGTTGCGCACGAAACAGAACCTCGACTCGCGGTCGCGGCGGAGTTCGTCGATGTCGGCACGGTAGATGGCGGTGGTGACCGTGCCGACGGTCTCCAGGTCGGGCATGGTGAGGCCGAGCCGGTCGCGGATACCGCTGCGGGCCCCGTCCGCGCCGATCAGATAGGCGGCGGTGATCTCTGTCCGCTCGCCGGTGGCCGTGTTGACGACCGTGGCCCGTACGCCGTCGTCGTCCGCATGGCCTCCATCGCCCGTGTCGCCCGCGTCGCCCGCGTCGAATTCCACGAGGTGGGCGCCGAACCGCACCTCGCCGCCACGGGCGCGTACCTCCTTCACCAGGAGCTTTTCCAACTGGTCACTGGTTGCCATCAGGCGCGGGGCAGGGGTGCAGGTCATCAACCGGTGGGCGTAACGCGGTGGTTGACGGTTGCGTACGAGTACCGGGCCGACGCCGCGTTCCTTGAACACCATGCCGTACGGGTTCTCCGGCACCCACCCGACCTGTTCGAGCGCCGTGCCGAGTCCGGCCGCGCGGAACAGTTCGATCGTGCGCGGACTGGTGTTGGCCCGGGGGCGTTGTCCGGTGGTGGCACGCTTCTCGACGACGAGCGGGCGTACGCCGTGGCAGGCCAGGAAGAACGCCGTGGACAGCCCGACAGGGCCGCCGCCGACCACCAGGACCGGAACATCGTCCGGAAGACTCTCTGGAACATTCTCTGGAGCGGTCATGCCGTCATCGTGGACGCTGAAGTCAGCTTCAGTTCAATGGCCGGTATGAGGAACGAGCGCTACTCGATCAGTTTCGTGGCCCGGCACTTCGGCATGCGGGTGTCCGCCCTGCGGTACTACGACAGGCTGGGGCTTCTCACGCCCGTGGAGCGCAAGGGAAACGTGCGCTACTACGGGCGCGGCGAGTTACGCAGGCTCGCGCTGATCCAACGCCTGCACCGGCAGGGGCTGGTGAACCTGGCCGACACGGCGACGCTGCTCGCCGACGCGCCAGCGCGGGGGCGCGAGAAGGAGCAGGAGCGGGAGCAGCCGGGCTGGCACGACGTGCTGAGCACGTCCGCGGACGCCCTCCAGGAGCGGATCCGCCACTTGCAGGACGCGCACAGGACGCTGGAGCACCTGCTGGCATGCCCGGACCCTGATCCGGTCCGGGAGTGCCCCTACCTGCGCGAGCAGCTCGACGACGCGGTGGACACCGCGCTGGACACGGGCTCCGCCGAGTCCTCGTAGCGACCGGTCGGTCAGCAGAGCACCCTGGCCCACACCGTCTTGCCGATCACGCGGGCTCTGAGTTCCCAGCTCTCGGAGAGTGCCTCCACCAGCGGGAGGCCTCGGCCCGACTCCGCGTCCGGGGCGGGCACCTGGGACTCCGGGAGGTGGGGCGAGGCGTCGGAGACCTCCACGTCGATCGTCTTCTCGCCGTCGTAGGTGAGGGCCACCTCGAAGAAGCGGCCGGGGACGCGGGCGTGGCGTACGGCGTTCGTCGACAGCTCCGAGACGATCAGCTCGATGGCGTCGGCGGCGTCGGTGGGGATGCGCCATTCCAGGAGTACGGATCTGGCGCCGCGGCGCGCCTCCGGAACCGAGCGGGTCACTGGCGTGAGCTTTCGCCGCCAGGTTTTGACCCGGAGGTTTACTCCGTCACTTTCTGTGTTCACAGGAACACTGTCGAGCCTGGTCGCTACCGTCACCAGTGACCTGGCGTCGACGCCCGGGGCGGGCAACTCGGCCTGGGTGGGCGTTGATTGCCGTTGAGCCGTGTTGAGGGCGTTGAGAGCGTTGAGGGGAAGGGTTCGGTAGCTATGGCGCAGCCCAAGAAGAACTCGTCGTCACCTGCCGCGCAGTACTTCGCGGAGGTGCTGCGCATGTTGCGTACGAAGGCGGGGCTGTCCCAGAACGAGTTGGGTGAGCGCATGAACTACACGGGCGCGGCGGTGAGCGCAGTGGAGACTTGCGCCAAGCCCGCGACGGACGAGTTCATCGAGGCGGCGGAGAAGGCGCTGGATGCGTTCGGTTTGGTGGGGGCGGCGACCAAGTATTTGCGGTTGGAGCGGTATCCGGCTCACTTTCAGGGGTTCGTGCAGCTTGAGCAGGAGGCGCTGAGTGTGTCGTCGTACTGCACGCAGCTCGTGCATGGGCTTTTGCAGACGCCCGAGTACGCCCACGCTGTACTGAACTGCGCGTTCCCGCCCTTGGAGGAGGACGAGGTCGAGCAGTTGGTCTCGGCTCGCATGGAACGCAAGGCACTCTTCGATCGCAAGCCGGTCTGCGTCATCAACGTCATCCTCGAAGAGGCGGCGCTACGGCGGCAGACCGGTGGCCCTGAAGTCATGGGCGCGCAGCACGAGTACCTGGTCGCCTGCGCGAAGCGGCCGAACGTGGTGCTCCAGGTCATGCCGATGGCCAAGGCCGGACACGCGGGTCTCCAGGGCCCGTTGACTGTTCTTGAGACTCCGGAGAACACCACGTTGGTGTACATGGAAGGCAACGGCCAGAGCACCCTCGTCTCCAGGCCAGACGAGGTCGGGTTTCTGGCACGCCGTTATGCGATGATCAGAAGTCAGGCCCTCCACCCGGAGGAATCCGTCGCCCTGATCGAGCAGTTGGCAGGTGAGCTATGACCCAACTGACGTGGTTCAAGAGCAGCTACAGCGACTCCAGCGGCGGCGAATGCGTAGAGGTCGCCACGACCTCCACCATCCACGTGCGCGACTCCAAAGACATCTCGCGCCCCTTCCTCCACCTCTCCCCCGCCGCCTGGGACGCCTTCATAGCCGAGGTCAGGACCACCCCCCACCACTGATGCTCATCCGCGAAGCGCTCCACGCCCTCGGTCGTACCTGGCGGCCTATCTACGGCTTCACGCTCGCCGTCGCCGTGCTCACAACCCTCGTCGGCGGCGGCATCGTGGCGGCCGGATTCCTCGTGTCGTGGGGTGACTTCGAGGACGCGCGGAGCGACGCGGAATACTCCATCGCTTCCGAGGACTCCTACACGGCGTACGCCGATCAGATGGACTCGCTCCGGGATGTCGGAGCCGTCGTCACGGTCCTGCTGCTGATCGTCGCGTTCGTCGTCCTCGCCGTACTGCGCGCCGCATACGCCGTCGCCTTCGAGCGCGCCTTGGACGATGACGACGATGACTACGACCGAGAGAGCATCGGGGGCGTCGGGGAGTTGTGGGCGCACACGCGGCCACGCATCGGCGGTGCTCTCCGAGTCCAGGGGCTGATCTGGCTGCTCGCCGGCGGTACGGCCTTTCTGGGGTTCGTGCTGTGGGCCGCCGTCGAGGTGGGCGCCGTGCCCGGTGTCGAGGTCACGAACGTGGGTGAGACCGCGACCATGCAGTACCGGATCGTGGGCTGGAGCCTGCCGATCGCCATCGCGGGGCTCGGTCTCCTCGTCTGCCTCCGCCTGTCCGTGGCCGCGGACACGCTCGTGGCCAAGAACACCTCGTCGCGGGTCGCGGTGCGTCGCTCCTGGGTGCTGACCCGGCGCGCGCGGTGGAAGACGTTCCGCATCGGCCTGCCGCTCACGGCCGCCGTCGTACTCGTCTTCTTCCTGCTCCGGTACGCGGCCGCCCCCGTCGCCCACCTGCTCGGTCTCGGCATGCTCCGGATCAGCGGCGACAACGTGTGGGTCACCGGCGTCCTGGTCCTGATCACCCCGACCGCGGTGGCCCTGCTGCTCCTGCCGTTGGCGATCCTGCCGCCGGTGTACTCGGTGATCGCCGTTCTGCACAGGGATCTCCGCGCACTCCGGCCCAAAACAGCACCACAGCAGTCTCGTTGAGCACTCCCGTACCCATTCGTACCGACTTCGGGGAATCCGCGGAAACGGGGGAACCCATCTCCGCCACCCTCCGTCCAATTCGCATGCTGTCGGATGAGTCTCCGCAGAGCGGTGTCGGCTTCGCTGCTGGCTGCGATCGCTGACTTACCCTCTCCGCCGCCTGCGGCCGGCAGCACGCCGTCATCGGCGCGCCCCCCTCCAACTGCGCCGATGACGGCCCCTCACCCGGCCCTGGCCGCCACCTGATCCGCCGTCCGGGCTGTGCGCGCCCTTGACTGGCAGAAATTTCCCGGATATCCGTGACTCCTTGGAAGTTTCCTTCATACTCGCCCCTCCACGGGCCCTCCGGGCCCTCTCCGGAAGGAGCGCACGTGCACACCTCCAGACGTACGCTGCTCGCGGCGACCGCGGGCGCGGCGGCGACCGTCGCCGCCGGCGTCACCCCTGCACGAGCCAAGGACGACAGCGACAAGGGCAGCGCCGGCAGGCATCCCGACTCGAAACTCCGCGCCCTCATCTCCCGTATGACCCTCGAAGAGAAGGTCGGGCAGCTCTTCGTCATGCGGGTGTACGGCCACTCGGCGACCGCGCCCGACCAGGCCGACATCGACGCCAACCTCAAAGAGATCGGCGTACGGACGGCGGCCGAGCTGGTCGCCAAGTACCGGGTCGGCGGCATCATCTACTTCGGCTGGGCGCACAACACCCGCGAGCCGCACCAGATCGCGGACCTGAGCAACGGGATCCAGCAGGCCTCCCTGGAACAGCCGCGCGGGCTGCCCGTCCTCATCTCCACCGACCAGGAGCACGGGATTGTGGCGCGGGTCGGCGAGCCCGCGACGCTCTTCCCGGGGGCGATGGCCCTCGGCGCGGGCGGTTCGCGGGGCGACGCCCGCGAGGCCGGGCGGATCGGCGGCGCGGAGCTGCGCGCGATGGGCGTCCGCCAGGACTACGCGCCGGTCGCCGACGTGAACGTGAACCCGGCCAACCCGGTCATCGGCGTACGGTCCTTCGGCGCCGATCCGCAAGCCGTGGCCAGGCTGGTGGCGGCTCAGGTGAAGGGCTACCAGAGCGCCGGGGTTGCCGCCACGTCGAAGCATTTCCCGGGACACGGCGACACAGAGACGGACAGCCACTACGGCTTCCCGGTCATCGAGCACACGGAGGAGCAGTGGGGGCGGCTCGACGCGCCCCCGTTCGAGGCGGCGATCGCGGCCGGCATCGACTCCATCATGACCGCGCACATCATGGTCCCGGCGCTCGACCCGTCCGGCGACCCGGCCACCCTCTCCCGCCCGATCCTCACCGGCATCCTGCGCGAACGGCTCGGCTACGACGGGGTCGTGGTGACCGACTCGCTCGGCATGGAGGGCGTCCGCACGAAGTACGGCGACGACCGCGTGCCCGTCCTCGCCCTGAAGGCCGGCGTCGACCAGCTCCTCAACCCGCCGAAGCTCGACATCGCCTGGAACGCGGTCCTCCAGGCCGTACGCGGCGGTGAGCTGACGGAGGCCCGGCTCGACGAGTCGATCCTGCGCGTCCTGCGACTCAAGGCCAAGCTGGGGTTGCTGGACCAGCCGTACGTCACGCACCGGGGCGTCGACCGGACGGTCGGCATCAGGAAGCATCTCGACACGGCCGACCGGATCGCCGAGCACACGACCACGCTGCTGGTGAACTCCGCGGGCCTGCTCCCGCTGTCGCGTCGTACGCACAGGAAGGTGCTCGTCGTCGGCGCCGACCCCGCCTCGCCGTCCGGCACCACCGGCCCGCCCACGACCGTACTGGCGGCCGCGCTCACCGAGCTGGGCTTCACCGCCACGGTCCTCTCCACGGGGACGGCACCCACCGCCGCCACCATCGACAAGGCGGTGGCGGCGGCTCAGGACGTGGACGCGGTGCTCGTCGGTACGTACAACGTCACGGCGGCTTCCACCCAGCGGACGCTCGTGGACCGGCTGCTCGCGACCGGGCGCCCGGTGGTCGCGCTGGCCATCCGTAATCCGTACGACGTGGCTCAACTCCCCGATGTGAAGGCCTACTTGGCGGCATACTCCTGGACTGATGTCGAGCTGCGCGCCGCGGTACGGGTGCTCGCGGGGCGGGTCGGCCCGGTGGGGAGGCTGCCGGTGCCGGTGCAGCGGGCGGACGACCCGGCCCAGGTGCTGTATCCGATCGGACACGGGCTGACGTACTAGACGTACGCCGCACACCCGGCGGACCGCCCTCAAGTTACGCAAAGCACCCCCGTTTGTCTGGCGTGGCCCTGCCGCGAGGGTCACGCTGGGCGCGGGGAATCGGGGGAGTGCCATGCGTGAAGCACGAGGCGTGGGTGCACGTGGTGCCCGTGGTATCCGTGGTGGGCGTTCGCGGGGTGCTGGGGTCCGGGGCGCGGGGGTGGTGTGCGCGCTGCTGATGCTGGTGGTGGCGGCGGTGCTCTCGGGGTGCCAGGCATCGTCCGGGTCCGGGGACGGGTCCGGGTCCGGGGACGGCGGGAGGGAGGAGCCGACGTCGGCTCCGACACGGCCCTCGGGGTACGGGACGGCGTTCCTGGCGACCAAGGAGTGCAGTTCGTTCGGGCGCGAGACGTTCACCGAGGTGCCGTGCACCAGTGAGCGGGCGGCGGCGCGGGTGGTCGCGCGGTACGACGGCAAGGTGGGCGAGGGGCCGTCGTGTCCCGCCACCACGGACTTCGTGCTGCACGTCAGCGAGCAGAAGCCCTCCGCCGACGAGGACGGCGACGGCGCGGTCCCGCAGGGCTATGCCTGTATGCGCAATCTGCAGGCTCCGCACCCCGGCGACCCGGGCGGCGGCGGAGGTCCGCGCACGATCGTCGGCGACTGCGTCTACAGCGCGGGAGCGGGCGAGGTCCGCGAGACGGCCTGCGACGGCAAGGGCAAGGAGTCCCCGGAGTACAAGGTGACCGCCGCGGTGAAGGAGCGCACCGGCTGCCCGGCGTCGACGGCGCTGTACGTCCAGCTGGGCGGGGCGAAGCCGGTGGGCTGCGCCCGCCCGCTGTAGCCGAGGGCCTGAGTGACGTGGCCGACGGGCTTCAACGGGCGGACGCGGCAGGGCAGTTGCCGAGGGAACTACTTGGCGGAACTACCTACCGAACTGCCTACCGAACTGCCTGGGTGGCCGGTTACGGCCGGAGCTGGCGCTCCACCTTGCGCTTGTCCAGCTTCGAGTCGTACTTGGCCAGCGGCTTGGCCTTCTCCGGGTCCGCCTGGACCGCGGCCGAGGCGACGCCCGCCCACTCCAGGATGCGGGCCGTGGCGAGGGCCTTCTGGTCGGGTACGAGGTTCGCGACGCCGGCGTAGTGGTTCAGGCCGGGGGCCGTGAAGACGTACGAGTCACGGGCGCCCTTGCCGAGGCGGAACGGCTCCGCGCCCCACGGGTCGTTCTGGCCGTACACGAACAGCATCTGGTTCGCGTTGCGCTTGACCCACGTGTCGACGTCGAGCATCGCCCACGGCTGGAACTTCATGGAGATGTCGCGCGGCACGAAGTTCCGGGGCGGCTGGTACCCGTACCGGATCAGCTTCTTCTCGATGTGCGGGAAGCCGATGGTCGGCGCGCCGAGCTGCGTACCCGCCTGGTAGTAGTACGGCGTGTACGGCTCCAGGCCCTGGTCCGTGTAGGAGGCGAAGCCCGTGATCTCGTCGACCGAGGCCCAGATCTCGTCGTCCGTGGCGTTCTTCGCGTCCGCCGGGATCATGTCGCACTCGGCGAGCATCCTGGTCTGCCAGAAGCCCCACACGTAGTCGAGGACGACGGCCTCGTACGCCTTGTCGAGGTTGCCGACCGTGGTGAAGGTGTAGTCCCCCGCCGCGGCGAACTCCGCGTACTTCTGCTTCAGCGGCTCCCGGCGTACGAGTGCCTCGCGCTGCACGCCGTTCAGCCGGTCGCGGCACTCCTTGGTGCCGACCTTCGCGAAGAAGCGGTCGTACGCCGAGTCCTCCTTGTTCACCACGTCGTTGGGCGCGACGTACGCGACGACGCCGTCCATGTCACGCGGGTAGAAGCGCTCGAAGTACGTGGCGGTCATACCGCCCTTGGAGCCGCCCGTGGAGACCCACTTCTTGTCGTAGATGGGCTTGAGGGCCTTGAAGATGCGGTGCTGGTCGCTGGCGGCCTGCCAGATGTCGAGCTTGCTCCAGTCGGCCGGCTCGGGCCGGGACGGAGTGAAGAAGCGGTACTCCATCGAGATCTGGTTGCCGTCCACGATCTGGGTCGGCTCGCGGCGACTCGGGTTCGTGGAGACGTTGTAGCCGCCGGTGTAGAAGACCGTCGGGCGCGAGGTGTCCTTGTGCAGCACGGTGATCCGCTGCTTGAACGTGCCCTTGGACGGGTTCCGGTGGTCGACCGGCTGGTCGTACGTGAGGACGAAGAAGCGGTAGCCGGTGTACGGCTTCTCCTCGACCAGGCTCATGCCCGGTATCGCGAGGAGCCGGTCCTTGATGTCCGCGGTGGTACCGGTTGTGCCGGTGGTTTCTGTGGTGCCGGTGGCGTCCGGCTGGGCGGCGGTGGCCGCCCCGGCCGTGCTCACGGTGCCTATGAGCACCACGAGTGACAACAGCCATCTGAGCGTCTTGCGCATACGTTCTCCCCTGGAATACGCAGATGTCCGCCGGAACCTAGCGGAGCAACTGCCGTCGCACCAGGGGATGTTGGGGGCATTACGGACAGAATGCCAGGAAGATCGCTCGACTCAGCAGAGAATCCAGCCCGAGCTCACCGAGCCCGAGCCGACGGCGGCCCTGATCCACACGCAGCGGCCCCCCGCGTGCACGGTCACCGGCCCCGCGCGCCTCTTGTACCGGCCCTTGTCGACCACCGGCCGGCTCCCGCGCGCCTGCACACTCACCTTCATGTGCTTACGGGCGCCCACCCGCTTGGGGTAGGTCACCGCGCACACGTAACCGCGCTTCTTGAAGACCTCGACGTAACCGGTGGAGAAGGTCAGCGTGCGCATCTTCCGCCCGGCGCAGAGCGCGGCCGCCTCCGCGTCACCCGTGCCCGGGCCCGCTAGCGCCAGCAGCCCCGAGACGGTCAGCACGGCCGTACCGAGCGCCAGGCGTCGGCGTATCGCGCCCATGTCCACTGGTGTCCCTCCGCAGCCCGCTGCAATCGGCGTACGGATGTACGGACGCATGACGTACGTCGGATGGTTGCGCCGTCCGGCCGACGGAACACCGGCACCTTTCGCCAGGTTTGGGACGACCTCGCCCGTTTACCCGTGGGCCGACAGGTCGGAAGCGAGAGGTGGTCCGTCATGAATCGCTCACGAACGAGGTCACGAACGACACGAACGATCGGCCGGGGGTTCGTCGCCGTCGCGCTGGTCGCCACGGCCGCTTCGGTCCCCGCCGTGGCCGACGCCCCCGCAGGCTCCGCGGGCCCTCCCCCGGCGCCGGCCCGCAGTGGAAGTCCCGGCCCCGTCTACGACCGGGTCGCCCACTTCTACGGCGCCTACATCGACGTGGCGAACGACCCGGGCAGCAACTCCGCCGCGGCCGAGTTGCGCGAGTTCTACCTGACCTCCGACCTGCGCTCGCGCCTGCTCGCGTGGGAGAAGCGCAACGACGCGGACGGCATCCTGCGCGCCCAGCACGTACCGAGCGCCTGGAAGGTGACGCCGGGCGACAGCGGCATGGGGCACACCTACTCGACGGTGCGGCTGACGTGGGACTCGGGGCCGGGCACCGGTGGCGAGAAGACGTACACCTATCTGACGGTGCGGTCGGATCTGGAGAGCCGGAAGATCTCCGACATCACGTCGAAGTACTGACGGCTGACGGCCGTCACGAAGTACTGACGGTCGAAGCGGGGTCGGGCTCCCCCACGAACATCCGCCACAACTCCGCGTACCGTCCGCCCAGTTCGAGCAGCTCGTCATGTGTGCCGTCCTCCGCGACCCGGCCGCCTGCCATGAGGACGACGCGGTCCGCGCGGGCGGCCGTGGTCAGGCGGTGGGCGACGACCAGGGTGGTGCGGCGCCCGGCGATACGGTCGGTGGCCTGGTTGACCTGGGCCTCGGTGGCCAGGTCGAGGGCGGCCGTCGCCTCGTCGAGCAGCAGGATGTCCGGGTCGACCAGCTCCGCCCGAGCCAGTGCGATCAACTGGCGCTGGCCCGCGGAGAGGTTGCGGCCGCGCTCGGCGACCTCGTGGAGGTAGCCGCCCTCCAGCGTGGCGATCATGTCGTGCGCGCCGACCGCCCGGGCCGCCGCCTCCACCTCGGCGTCCGTGGCCTCCGGGCGCCCGTACGCGATGGCGTCCCGGACCGTGCCCTGGAAGAGGTAGGCCTCCTGTGGGACGACGCCGAGCCGGTGGCGGTAGGAGGTGAGGTCGAGGGAGCGCAGGTCCGTGCCGTCCACCGTGACCCGGCCGCCGGTGGGATCGTAGAAACGGGCCACGAGTTTGACCAGGGTCGACTTGCCCGCGCCCGTCTCGCCGACGAAGGCGACGGTCTGGCCTGCCGGGATGCTCAACTTCACGCCGCTCAGGGCCTCTTCGGCCTCATCGGTCTCACCCTGCGCCCCGTACGCGAAGTCGACGTCCTCGAAGGCGATCTCGCCGCGCAGGGAGAGGACCTCCAACGGCTCGTCGGCGGCCTTGGTCGACGTCGGTTCCTGGAGCAGCTCCTGAATCCTGCCGAGTGAGACGGTCGCCTGCTGGTAGCCGTCGAAGACCTGCGAGAGCTGCTGCACGGGCGCGAAGAACAGGTCGATGTAGAGGAGGTACGCCACCAGCGCGCCGACCGTGAGGGTGCCCGCGTCGACCCGTGCCGCGCCCACGACGAGCACCGCGGCCACCGCGACCGACGACAGCAGCTGGACGAACGGGAAGTAGATCGAGATCAGCCACTGCCCGCGGATACGGGCCTTGCGGTAGCTGTCACTGCCCTCCGCGAACCGCTTCCCGCCGGCACCCTCGCGCCGGAACGCCTGGAGGATCCGCAGCCCTGCCACCGACTCCTGGAGGTCGGCGTTCACCACGGACACCCGCTCACGGGCGAGTTCGTACGCCTTCACACTGGACCGGCGGAAGAAGAACGTACCGATGATCAGCGGCGGCAGCGTCGCGAAGACGACCAGCGCCAGCTCCACGTCGATCACCAGCAGGGCGACCATGATGCCGAAGAAGGTGACGACGGAGACGAAGGCGGTGACCAGACCGGTCTGGAGGAACGTGGACAGCGCGTCCACGTCCGTCGTCATCCGGGTCATGATCCGGCCGGTCAGCTCCCGCTCGTAGTAGTCGAGTCCGAGGCGTTGCAGCTGCGCGAAGATCTTCAACCGGAGTGAGTAGAGGACGCGTTCGCCGGTGCGTCCGGTCATGCGGATCTCGCCGGTCTGCGCCACCCACTGGACGAGGACGGTGCCCAGGGCGAGCGCGGACGCCGCCCAGACGGCGCCGAGGGCGACCTCGGAGACGCCCTGGTCGATGCCGTGCCGGATCAGGACGGGCAGGAGCAGGCCCATCCCCGCGTCCACGGCGACGAGGCCGAGGCTGACGAGGAGAGGGAGCCCGAACCCGCGCAGGAGGCGGCGGAGTCCGTACGACTCCTCGGGCCTGACCGCGCGGGCCTCGTCGATGCCGGGGGTGTCGGTGGCGGGGGGCAGCGCGTCGACCTGCGCGAGGAGTTCGGGGGTCGCCGGCGTCCCGTCCATCGCGGTGTCCCGGGGCTCGCGGTCACCGGTCCACAGGTGCGGGGTGACGCCGCGCTCGGCGTCGAACTCGGCGTCCAGTTCCTCCCGTACGGACGTGTCCTCGCACGGGCAGGAGGGCTGGGCGTGACCGGGCGAGACGCCGCCCAGCTCGTCCGGGTCGGTGAGCAGCCGCCGGTACAGCGGTGAGCGTTCCGTCAGCTCCTCGTGCGTACCGATGTCGGCGAGCCGTCCGTCGTCGAGGACGGCGATGCGGTCGGCGAGGTTGAGGGTGGAGCGGCGGTGGGCGATGAGGAGGGTGGTGCGGCCCTCCATGACGTGTTTGAGGGCTTCGTGGATCTCGTGTTCCACGCGTGCGTCGACGGCCGAGGTCGCGTCGTCGAGGACCAGCAGGCGCGGGTCCGTGAGGATCGCGCGGGCCAGGGCGACGCGCTGGCGCTGGCCGCCGGAGAGGCTGAGGCCCTGTTCGCCGACCTTGGTGTCGTAGCCGTCGGGCAGCTCGGCGAGGAAACGGTCCACCTGGGCGGCGCGGGCGGCGGTCTCGATCTGCTCCTGGGTGGCCCCGGGGCGGCCGTACGCGATGTTCGCGCGCACGGTGTCCGAGAACAGGAACGAGTCCTCGGGGACGAGCCCGATCGCCGCGCGGAGGGAGTCGAGGGTCAGCTCGCGTACGTCGTGGCCGCCGATGAGGACGGCGCCGCGGGTCACGTCGTAGAAGCGCGGGAGGAGGAGGGAGACCGTGGACTTGCCGGAACCCGAGGAGCCGACCACCGCGAGGGTCTCGCCGGGGTGGATCTCGAAGGACAGGCCGTCCAGGACCGGGCGGTCGTCGTCGTAGCCGAACGACACGTCGTCGAACTCGACGGTCGCCGGGGCGTCGGCGGGAAGCGGCTTGGTGCCGTCCTTGATGGACGGCTCCGTGTCGATCAGCTCCAGTACGCGCTCGGCGCCGGCCCGGGCCTGCTGGCCGACCGTGAGCACCATGGCGAGCATCCGGACGGGGCCGACGAGCTGGGACAGATAGGAGGAGAAGGCCACGAACGTGCCGAGGGTGACCTGGCCTCTCACCGCGAGCCAGCCGCCGAGCGCCAGCATCGCCACCTGGCCGAGGGCCGGGACGGCCTGGAGGGCGGGGGTGTATCTGGCGTTGAAGCGGATGGTTCGGAGCCGGCCCGCGAAGAGCTTGCGGCCGATCTCGCGGAGCTTTCCGGTTTCCTGGTCCTCCTGGCCGAAGCCCTTGACGACTCGTACGCCGCTGACCGCGCCGTCGACCACGCCGGCCACGGCGGCCGCCTGCGCCTGGGCGTACCAGGTGGCGGGGTGGAGCTTCGAGCGGCTGCGTTTGGCGATGACCCAGAGGGCGGGGGCCACGGCCAGCGCGACCAGGGTCAGGGGGAGGGACAGCCAGGCCATGATCCCGAGGGAGATCAGGAAGAGCAGGATGTTCCCGATGGTCATCGGGAGCATGAAGAGCAGGCCCTGGATGAGCTGGAGGTCGCTGGTCGCGCGGCCCACCACCTGGCCGGTCGAGAGTTCGTCCTGGCGCCGGCCGTCGAGACGGGTGATCGTCGCGTACATGTCCGTGCGCAGGTCGTGCTGGACGTCCAGGGCGAGGCGGCCGCCGTAGTAGCGGCGGATGTAGGTGAGGACGTAGACGATGACGGCGGCGCCGATGAGGGCGCCTGCCCAGGGGGCCATGTCACGGGTCTGGTTCCCGATGACGTCGTCGATGATCACCTTGGTGATCAGCGGTACGAGGGCCATGACGGCCATGCCGCCCAGTGAGGCGCCCAGCGCGAGCACGACGTCCTTCGGGTACCGCCAGGCGTACCCGGTCAGTCGTCTTGCCCAGCCCAGCTGCGGCTCTGTCACGCCTGGTGCCTTCCGTTTCTCTTGCGTCCTGGTCGTCCTGGTCGACCTGGCCGTCCGGAAGGCACCAACGCGGGAGGAACCGGATTTCATCCCTCCGCAATGGTCGGGAGGGGGGTGTGGGGCTGTCAGGGCTTCGGGAGCCGGGTGGTGAGGGAGTAGAGGCGGGTCGTCTGGACGGCGTTCTGGTTGTCGTCGCTGACCAGGAGGAGGTTGAGGCGGCCGTGCCTGTGGCCGGTGACGGTCATGCCCTCGATGTTGTCGAGGAGGGGGTTGGGCTGGGGCTGCTTGGCGGTGGCGCCCAGGGTGGGGCAGTTCACGAGGTCGGCCAGGAGGGTCTTTTTGGCGAGCCGTACGTCGGCCTGGCCGCCGGTCAGGGTCTCGACGGCCGTGGTGTTCGTGGCGCGGCTCAGGTCGGCGACGTAGAGGCGGATCGTGTTGCCGACGCCCGGGGTGAAGCCGCGTTCCAGGACGAGGAGGCGGCCGTCGGGGGTGGCCGTGGTCTCGGAGACGTTCAGGCCTGTGTCCGTGCGGTAGCCGTACTGGGCGGCGAGGCGGAAGGCGTCCGTACGGGTTCGGTCCCACGTCTGGAAGCGGACGATGCCTGTGGTGTCGCCGGTGAGGGAGCCTTCCATGCCGGCGAGCAGGGTGTGGCGGCCGGGGAGGAAGGTCAGGCCCTCGAAGGTCTGGTTGGCGGTGGCGCGTCCGGCGGGGGTGACCTGGAGTGCGGCGGGGACGGGGAGGCGGTCGAGTATGCGGCCGTCGCGGTCGTAGCGGCGTACGGCGGGCTCGGTCTCGGAGCTGATCAGGCGGGTGCCGTCGCGGTCGATGGCCAGGCCCTCGGAGTCGAGGGCGGTGCCGGTTTCGTCGGCGAGGGGGGTGACTGTGGTGGGGCTCAGGGTGTCGCGGTTCAGGGTGAACAGGGCTGAGCGGTCGGAGAGCGCGGCGATGTCGCCGTGGCGGTCCACGGCGAGGGCGGAGAGGTTGCCGACGAAGGTGCCGTCGTAGGTCGTCTTGTCGAGTGCGTCGGAGAAGCTGCTGATGGAGAGGGACGGTGAGCAGGCTTGGCCGGGCTGGGCGGGCCGGGCGGGCTGGGCGGTGGCGGGGCCGGCCGCGGTGGTCAGGCAGGCGGCTGTGGCCAAGCCGAACGTCGCGAGTAGGGATGTCAGGCGCATGCCGCCCACGGTATGGCGTGGGCGGGGCGGGGCCGTGCCGGTACGTCTGCCCGTCGCCTTCCGGGCATACGACTGTGGGTTGGATGGTGGGCGTCGTTTGCGGGAGCCCTACGCGACGGGCATGACGTACCGGCACGGCCCCGCCCCGGGGTTGAGTCGCGGCTCACCGCCGGGTGGGCGGCAGGGCCCCGGCCACGGCCGAGTCCCGACTGACCGCCGGGAGGGACGACACCGTCCCGGCCACGGCCGAGTCCCCACTGACCGCCGGGAGCGGCGACACGACCCCGGCCACGACCGCGTCCCGACCGACCGCCAGGAGCGGCGACACGACCCCGGCCACGGCCGAGTCCCGACTGACCGCCGGGTGGGCGGCACGGCCCCGCCCCGAGGCCGAGTCGCGGCTGCGGATGCGGATGCGGAGGGGGACGGCACGGCCCCGGCCACGGCCGAGTCCCGGCTGACCGCCGGGTGGGCGGCAAGGCGCCGCCCCGGGGGCGAGTCGCGGCTGCGGATGCGTGGGGGCGGGGCTCTTAGTGGGTCGTGGCCATTTCCGTTATCAGTTTTGCGACTCGGGATGGGGAGGTGTAGGTGGTGTCGACGATCTCTGCCTCTCGGCGTAGCCAGGGCAGGGCGTCCTGGTAGTCGGAGAGGTGGTCCAGGCGCCATTGGAGGGCGCCGATGCTTTCTGGGTCCGTGTCGTTGTGGATGCGTTCGATCAAGGTGTTCTGGTCGGCGTGTAAGAGGAAGTGGCGTACGGGGATGTCCGCCGCGGCCAGCCCCTTGCTGATCTCCCGCCAGTACGGCTTCTCCAGGACGGTCTGGTGGATGATCAGTGTGCCGCCGACGTGGTCGAGGACCTGGCGGGCGGTTTCCACCACCAGGGCGCGCCACGGTGGGAACTCCTGGAAGTGGCGTACGGGCTTTCCCAGGACGTGCCGCAGCATGTAGCCGACCTGCTCGGTGTCGAACACCCTGGCGTTCGGGAGGAGGGACACGAGCTCTTTCGCGGTCGTGGTCTTGCCGGCGCCGAAGGTGCCGTTGAGCCAGATGATCATGCGGGCGGCACCGCCGGGAACGCCTCCTTGGGCGTGCTCGTGGGGGTGTAGCGCTGGGTGCTCGTGGTGGTCGGTACGAGATCCTTGTGGATGGCCCGGGCCACGGCCTGGATCGTGGTGACGCCGTAGTTCATCGTGCTGTTGCCGTGGGTGAGGATCGAGATCGTGTAGTCGTGGCCGCCGCCCTTGAACGTGCCGACGCTGTGGACCCGCCAGCCGTGCGTGGAGCGGGACAGCCAGCCGTTCTTGACGTGGACGGCGACGGTGGAGGGTGCTCCCGCCGGTGTGCCCCAGCGTTGGGAGGAGATGACTCTGCCCATGAGTTTGAGGGTGTAGGCGCGGGCGTTGTCGCTCAGCACCGAGTTCCTGGCGGTGAGGAGGGCGAGGAGTTTCTGTTCGTCCCGGACGGTGATCTGAGTGAGGCCCCAGTAGCCGTTCGCGCCCGGCTTGGTCTGGGTCATGCCGGCGGCGGTGAGGAAGCCCTTCACCTTGGAGACGCCGAGCTGCTGCCAGAGCTTGCTGGTCGCCGCGTTGTCCGACTTGGTGATCATGGCCGTGGCCAGGTCGGACTCGCGCTGGGTGAGGTAGCGGTTGTGCTTCTTGGCGTCCCAGAGCAGCGTGGCGAGCACGGTCACCTTGACGATGCTGGCCGAGTCGTAGGCCGTGGACGATCTGAGTGTGCAGGTGGTGTTGGTGGTCCGGTCGCGCAGGCCTACGGCGACCGTGCCCCTGCGGTTCGCGAGGGCGGCGGTGATGTGCCGCTGGAGCTTGGTGGCCAGGCCCGCCTGAGCGGACGTGCAGCTGACCTGCGGGGCCGTGGCGGCCGCGGCGGGTGTCGCCGCCACGGAGAGTGGTACCAGCATTCCGGCGCCGAGGCCGACGCAGAGCATGCGGGCATGCCGGGATATTCGGTGAGTCATGGAGGTTCCCTGTCCCCTCGGGTACGGACGTGCGTGCGCCTCGGCACACTCGCCCCACATGACTCACAGACTCAGGGGAAAGGTTGTACGGGCTGTACGAATCCTTACCTACTTACCACGCGACCACGTGACGGCCTGGGTGCCGTAACACGGCAGCACTTCGGACGTCAATTAGGGCAATCCCTCCGCCGATTGGGGATAACCCTTGCGCGATACAGCCCCTGACCTGGGAAGGGCCGGAGGTTGCGTCGTATGCGAGAACGTCACATAAAAGCCTCGTCCCGGTTACACGGCCGGTGCCGTGTCCATGCCACGCTCCCGATTGACCGAAGAGTCAACACGCGTAGAACACGGCTCCATTGAGGAGACTCCCGCGTTCAGGCGCGTGCCGTCCCCGGGAAAGGGCACCCCCATGTCCGTTGCGCAGATAGGCAGATGGAAGGTGATGGCGGCGAGCGTCTCCGCCGTCCTCGTCGGCCTCACCCTTCCGACGGTCGCCGCGACTCCCGCGAGCGCCACGACCACCGCGTACGACAGCACGTACTACAAGAACGCGATCGGCAAGACCGGCACGAGCCTGAAGTCCTCCCTCCACACGATCATCACCCCCCAGACCAAGCTCTCGTACTCCGCGGTCTGGAACGCGCTCATGGCCACCGACCAGGACCCGAACAACAGCAACAACGTGATCCTGCTCTACAGCGGTATCTCGCGCGCCAAGTCCCTCAACGGCGGTGACGTCGGCGACTGGAACCGCGAGCACACGTGGGCCAAGTCGCACGGCGACTTCGGCGAGGCGACCGGCCCCGGCACGGACCTGCACCACCTGCGTCCCGCGGACGTCCAGGTCAACAGCATCCGCGGCAACAAGGACTTCGACAACGGCGGTAGCACGGTCAGCGGCGGGGGCGGCAGCCTGACCGACTCCGACTCCTTCGAGCCGCGTGACGCGGACAAGGGCGACGTGGCCCGCATGATCCTGTACATGACCGTGCGCTACGAGGGCGACGACGGCTGGGCCGACCTCGAACCCAACGAGAAGGTCGCCAACGGCAGCAACCCCTACATGGGCAAGCTCTCCGTACTCAAGGCGTGGAACGCAGAAGACCCGCCCAGCGCCTTCGAGGAGAAGCGCAACCAGGTCATCTACGACACCTACCAGAAGAACCGGAACCCGTTCATCGACCACCCGGAGTGGGTCGAGGCGATCTGGTAGCACCGCTTGGTGGGTTGAACTCCCCCTGTCTTAGGGGGAGTTCAACCCACCGGTTCAGCCGTTCGGTCTCATGCCGGGCAGATCCGGTCCGGCAGCCCCGAGGGGAGGCTGCGGCGTTCGTCATCGGTGAGGTCGCGGCCGACGATGCGGCACAGGTGGCGTTTCCAGAGCTCGGGGTCGAGCCGGAACAGGTCCATGCCACCCCCTTCCACGCCCCGCACGAGCGTCTTGCCGTCGCTGGAGGCCGCATAGAAGGTCTGGTCCTCCACGAAGTCGTACGACTCCATGCGGTCGAGGTCCGAGAACTGCAGGAAGCGCACGTAGTTTCCATTGGCGAGAAAGAACTGTGAGTCGCCCACGGCTCTCAGCTGCGCCGCATCCGTCACCAGTGGCGGGCCGAGTGGACCGAATACTCTTTTCGGCTTCCGCCCGGTCGACACCGACCAGCCCTCGAGCATGCTGCCGGTGTTCATCACGACCGCGTACCGCCCGTTCCTCGTGAACACCGCGGCGACGAAGTCCCTACCGAATGTCATGCGGAGACTCTTGTTCTCCTTGCCCGTACGGCGGTCGACGGCGTGAACCGTGGGTTCACCCGTCACGCTGATCTGCAGATAGCCCGGTCTGGGGTGGGGGCGCACGAAGAAATCCGGTGACTCCCGCTCGGTGAGTCCGAGATCGCTTGCGTCGATCGTCTTCACCAGCGGCAGCCCGTCCCGGGCGTTCCACTGCTCGATCCGGCTACCGGAGACCGTCAGGAGTTCATCGTCGTCGACGAATCCGAAGTACGGCGGAACGATCTTCCGGTTCGCGCCGAGGGGCGGCATGGAGATGGTGATCTCCGCCACCCGGCGCAGGGATGGAAGGGCCCGGATCACGATCCTGTTCGGGCCGACCAGATCGGCCAGCAGTGTTTCGGCGGGGTTGACCTTCATCGGCTCCGAAGCCAACGCCGGGTCCACCGATGCGCCTCGCCCGGTCCGAGCGAGGGTCTTCAGCCGGCCGTTCGGGGCGGTCATCGCCTCACGGCTGTCGACGAGGGCCAGTCCTTCGCCGCGGGTGCCCTGGTGAACCACCATTTTCCCGCCGTCGCCGAGCGGGAGCGGAAGGCCGTAGACGTCGAAGACGTCCGTGCTCGTCGGCCGGGCGACCACCACGTTCTCGTCCCAGGACACCAGGACGGCGTCGCGCGAGTCTCCGAGGAGAGGCATTCCGGTGATCTCGCCGGTGGTGGCGCCGAGGGTCTTGCGTGCCGTTCCCTTCCTCCGCCGTGTGTCGACGAAGACCCACTCGCCGCTTCCCGTCGATGTCGCGAAGTGGTCGCCCTTCCGGTCCACGGTGATCTCGTGGCACGAGAAGGTGTCGGCGTCGGACTCGTAGCGCGTCAGCTCTCGCCCGTCCGCCACGCGTACGGCCCGATAGGTGGACGAGCCTCCGTCCGTTCCGTCTCCGCAGACGGCAAGGACACCGCCGTCTCCCGACAGGCCGATGGTCGCGACTCCCGACTTCTCGTCGACGCCATGCGCCAGCATCCGCGCCCTTCCGGTGCCGATGTCGACCGCCGCGACGGAGAACTTCAAGCTCGGCGCCTCGGAGTCGGGGACCTGGGCGACCAGCGTGTCCTCGTCCGGACCGAACCACACGCCCTGCACGTCCTTCGGCCGCGCCGGGAGCTCTCGGTTCCGACTCGTCGCCAGGTCCCACAGCCACAGCCGTCCGTCCGCCGACACCGTGGCCACACGGTTCCCGTCCGGGGAGAAGCCCGCGGTACCCACGGGGTTCAGGAAGAGATTCTCGGCCCGACCCGGATTCTTGAACTCGCCGCTCGGGACGCGGTTCGCGGGCCCCAGCACCTTGTCCGCCGTGGGATCGACGTCGTGCCAGAACAGGTCGCCGTACCCGTTGGACATATAGGCGATGCGCCGGCCGTCCCTGCTGACCAGCGGCACGGTGGCGTTGACCGCGAGGCCGAGCTGCTGGCGCAGCACCCTGCTTCCGACCCTGCGGACGAACAGTGTCGCGCGCCCTCTCTCCGTCGTCACAAGGGTCACCGCACCGTCGTTGCTGGTGGCCACCGCTCGGATCTTCCCCTCCGCCCCGCCCAGCATCCACGTGGCGTCCTTGAACGCTCCGTACCGGCGCATCAGCGCGTTACGGGCCTCGTGTGTCGGCGAGATGTCATGGGCGGCCATGGCTGCCAGGGCCGCCAGGCCGGGATCCCTCATCGCCCGCTCGTCCGAGAGGATGGACAGTGCACGCGACCGCGCCTCCCCGTCCCGCTCCGCGCTGACCTGGGCCTGGTAGATGAGGAAGGTGCCCAGGCCGACGATCAGCGCGAACACCACGGCCACGGCGGTCCATGCGGCGCGCCTGCGGGTCCGGCGTGCCCGGTGCCGCTGCCGGGTGAGCACGAGGAAGTCCCGTTCCCGCTCAGTGAGTTCCATCTCCCGGTCCCTCAACCTGCCGGTCAGCGCCGCGAGTTGAAGTGCTCCGGGCAGCAGGTCCGTGGACTTGTCTCCCCGGGTCCAGCGGTCGAGGTCATGGCCCAACTCCGCCCGGCCCGCCAGAAACTCGCTGTCGGCCCTCACCTGCTCGTCCAGCTGAGGCCAGACCGTGATCAGCGCCTCGTGCGCGAGCTCGGCGGTCTCCGGTTCCCCTTCCTCACCGTGCAGGACGAGTAGCCGCCGATCGGCGAACGCCCTGGCGAGCCACCATCCCGCCTCGCCCGCCTCCTCCCTGGTGAGCCTGCGGCGCAGCGGGGTCTCGCTTCCGGGCAGGACCCGAACGAGACCGGTGAGCAACCGGGGCGCCTCGGCCTCGCGCGCCGGCTGTCCTTCGACGCACTCCTTCCAGGCCTGTCCGGCGTGCTGCTGGAGCGCGCCGGAGACACCGCCCATCTCGTCGTACGCCGTCGCGCGCAGCCGCCCGGCGGTCTGCCGTTCCCAGAGCTTCTCCAGTACGAAGCCCAGCAGCGGCAGGATTCCCGGTTCGCCACCCGCGTCGTCCAGGAGGCGCTGATCGAGCCCGGGGTCGTACGTCACCGCGGGAGTCCGCTCCAGCGGTCTGGTGATCACGTCCGCGAGCTGGTCCCTGGACATCGGTGTGAGCGGAAGCGTCCTGCCGCCCCGCAGCGCGGGACCCAGCCGCGGGTGCTTCAGCATCGCGTCCATGAAGTCGGCACGCAGGGTGGCCAGCACTCGGAGTCCCGCGTCGGGGCGGTGCTGGGGGAAAAGCAGCCCGACGGCCTCCTCGACCTCGGTCTCGGTGCGGTCCAGGAGGGCTTCGGCCTGGTCGAGTACGACAACGACTCTGCCCCCCGCCCCTCCCCGCACGAGGTGAAGTGTGTCCACGAGGCCCTTTTGGCCGAGCAGCGACTCCACCTCGGCGGCGCTGTTCACCCGCTCCGGCCCGTACCGTCCCTGCCGGACGGCCTCGTACAGCACGGTGGCGAGGGCGGTACGCGGTGACGAGATCTTGCCCGCGTCCACCACCAGCACCTCGTACCCGTCCCGCTGTATCCGGGGGGCGACACCGGCCAACGCCAGGGAGGACTTTCCACAGCCTGACGGCCCGCAGAGGACGACGGCGGGGTGAACCCCGCGCAGGGCCGTGATCACGTCCTCTATGTCGTCGTCACGTCCGAAGAAGACGTCCTCGTCACTTTCCTGGAAGGTGGCCAGGCCTCGGAAGGGCGAGGTCGGAAGGATCTCCGAAACGAGACAGGGCAACTCCCGCAGCAGGGCTCTCGTATGGAGGACGAAGGCCTGCTGGGCGTCCTGTGCGGGTTGGGCGGCCACGACGAAGCCGACCACCGCACCCAGCGTGGTGTCCCAGACGGGGCTGCCACTGAATCCCTCTCTGATGTGAACGACCTGTCCACCGGCCCGGGAGAGCTGGAACCAGCCCTCGCTCGTGGCACCGCCGAGTCTTCCCCGAAACCAGATCGCACCCGGTTCGCCGCCGGTGAACCCCACGACGCGCGCCTCGTGCTGGAAGACGCTCTCGGGTTGGGCCATGGGCAGCGGGCGAGTACCTGAGACGGGGTGCGGCAGCCGCAGGGCGACGATGTCGCCCGTGGCGTCGCGGCGGGTCGGAATCCAGTGTTCGACCTTGGCGGTACCACCCGGGAGGCGGGTGTCGTCGGTACCGTCGGCCAGGGGTTCCGCCAGCGGGAAGTCGACGGTGACCTCGATTCCGGCCGTCACCGTCTCCTCGCGCGGCCGTCCCAACGCGTCTGACACCACGTGGGCGCACGTCAGTACCAGGTCCGGGGCGGCGAGAAAGCCCGCGCCGACGGGCTCGCCGTCCTTCCCCGTGATACGAACCACCGCCGAGGCCAGCACCTCGTCCGCGCTCCGTGACTCCGCCCCGGCCACCACGTCCCCCGTCACACCGTCACCTTCACACCGTCAGTTCAACTCGCCTGTTGATTATGGTCTGTTGGGCCGCGCTCCTCGCTCCGGTTCCACGTAAGGGTTACGGAGAAATTGGCCGCCGTCGCGGTGCTGGCGATGACGACGTCAGCCTCGGCCGACAGCGACACCCCGAACTCCAGCGTGATCTCGTCCGGCGCGTTCGCCAGTCCCCGGAACCGTCCCACGAAGCTCTCCGCCACCGGCCGTACGGTGTCCAGCATCTGGCCGAAGGACCGCTCCGCGCGCGCCACTGGGCGAGCACCACGACCTACCCGCACAAGGGTTTCGTCCACTTCGCGGATCTGGACACGGATCGCTTCGTCGCTGCCGTCACCCAGGGGCACTTCGACCGTGTGGACAGGGCGTTCGCCCATGGCATCCTCCAACACTCGGAAGCTGGAGATCGTAACGAAGTCAATCTCCGCCCGGGTCTGGGCGATCCGACAGACCGGCGGTGACGTGCCCTGAACTCCCTGTTACGGATGGGGAGTTCAGGGGTCATGGTTACCAACCGATGACATTCGGGCGTACAACCGGTGTCGTTCATTCCGAGTCTTACTCCGTGTACAGGGCACCCGAGCGTGCCCAACCGGAACGACTCGAGAGGTCTATGTATGTCCCGAGCACGACGCAGGAGCCGCACCGCCCGGCTGACCGCGCCCCTGGCCGCCGCCGCGCTGCTCGCCGGTGGAGTGGGCGCCCTGGCCCTGACCGGAGCCTCGGCCCAGGCCGCCACCGGATCCGCGAACGCCCAGGACGACTTCAACGGTGACGGTTACGCCGACCTCGTCGTCGGCGCCCCGAACGCCACGGTGTCCAGCAAGGCCAAGGCGGGCTATGTGGCCGTCACGTACGGCTCCGCCGACGGGCTCTCCGCCGGCAACAAGAAGCTCATCAGCCGCTCCACCGGCGGCGTTCCCGGCTCCGCCACCGCGAGCCAGTTCTTCGGGTCGACGTTCAGCAAGGGCGACCTGGACGGCGACGGTTTCAGCGACCTCGTGATCGCGGGCGGCAAGGCGGGCTCGGTCATCCTGTGGGGCTCCGCCTCCGGCCTCACCGGCGGCACGAACATCGCCGGGTACGGGGAGGCTCCCCAGGCCGGTGACTTCGACGGCGACGGCAAGCTGGACCTCGCCCTGTTCGCCGACCAGAACGTCGCGGGCGACGACCCGCCGAGCGCCGCCGCCACCGTGTGGAAGGGCCCGGTCTCGCGTGCCGGGACGCCGGCCGCCACCCTGCCCATCCTGGACAAGTCCCTGTGGTGGGGCTACGACGCAAACGACGCCTCCTGCGCCACCAACGGCGGCTGTGAGGAGGACGGCGACTCGATCAGCGGTCCCATCAGCTCCGGCCAGGTCGGCGACGTCAACGGCGACGGCAAGGACGACATCGTCCAGTGGCGGTACGAGGGCGACGGCGTCTGGGGCAACCGTCTGCTGCTCGGCGGCGGCAGCACGGGCTTCACCCGCGGCTGGGTCCCCGGGGAGGCCACGGGGCTCGACACGGGCACCGGCATCGGGGACGTGAACGGCGACGACTTCGACGACGTGGTGGTCGGCAACGACTGGGACGGCAAGGTGAAGGTCGCGCTCGGTTCGGCCTCCGGCCTGTCCGAGGACCGTGTCCAGACCTTCGACCAGGACCTGGCCGGGGTCCCGGGCGTCGAGGAGGAGGGCGACGAACTCGGCGCCTCGGTCTCGGTCGCCGATGTCACGGGTGACGGATTCGCCGACATCGCGCTCGGCGTACCCGGCGAGGACATCGGCACCGTCGCCGATGCCGGCTCGATCGCCCTCGTGCACGGCAGCGCCTCCGGCGTCACGGGTGCCGGAGCCCAGACCTTCCACCAGGACACCGCGGGCGTCCCCGGGGTCGCCGAGGCGAACGACCGGTTCGGTGTGAGCACCGCGCTCCTGGACGTCAACGGCGACGGCCGCCTCGACCTGGCCGCCGGTTCCACCGACGAGAACAGCCTGAACGGCGCGGTCTGGGTCCTGCGCGGCACCGCGACCGGCCTCACCGCCACGTCCTCGTTCGCCTTCGGCGGCAAGGACCTGTCGGCGCCCTACACGGACGCGCGCTTCGGGGCGTTCCTGCGCTGAGCGACCGAGCCCTGCGGGGATGCGCTGCGGGATGCGGTGGGGCGGCCCGGTGCCGCCCCACCGCCATGTTCGGCCCAGGTGTGTCAGCCCAGGTGTGTCGGCGCGAACATCCGCAGCAGTGCCGGGAGTACGACCACCGAAGGACCCGGCGTGGCAAGGGACTTGGCGAGGTCGTCGGCCAGGGAGTCCGGGGTCGTCCGTACGCCGGGGACGCCGAAGGACTCGGCGAGTGCCACGTAGTCGGGGCGGGACAGTTCTGTTGCCGTGGACCGGCCGAAGGCGTCCGTCATGTACTCGCGCAGGATGCCGTATCCGCCGTCGTCGACGATGAGCCAGGTCACGTCGAGGTTGTGCTGCCTGGCGGTGGCCAGTTCGGCGATGGAGTAGAGCGCGCCGCCGTCGCCGGAGACCGCCAGGACGGGGTGCGTGGGGTCGGCGACCGCGGCGCCGAGGGCCGCCGGGAAGGCGTAGCCGAGGCCGCCCGAGCCCTGGGCGGAGTGCATGGTGTTCGGGCGGCGGGCGTCGAAGGCGGCCCAGGCCCAGTAGGACAGGATGGTCATGTCCCAGAAGCTCGGCGACCGGTCGGGCAGGGCCTGACGGACGGCGGCCAGCACGCCTTGTTCCAGGGTGAGTTCCTGGGCGTCGATGCGCGCACGGACCAGGTCGAGGACGGTGCGTACGCGGTCGGCCGCGGTCGGGTCCGCCCTGTCCTCCCGTACGGGGACTGTTTCCAGCAGCGCCGACAGGGCGAGGCGGGCGTCCGCGTGGATGCCGAGGGCCGGGTGGTTGGACTCCAGTTTGCCGAGGTCCGCCTCGATCTGGATGACCCGGCCGCGCGGCTTGAACGTGTGGTAGTTCGAGGAGAGTTCGCCCAGGCCTGAGCCGACGACGAGGAGGACGTCCACGTCCTCCAGGAAGTCCGTCGTGTGGCGGTCCTCCAGCCAGGACTGGAGCGAGAGCGGGTGGTTCCAGGGGAAGGCGCCCTTGCCGCCGTAGGTGGTGACGACGGGCGCGGACAGCCGCTCGGCGAGCTGACGGAGCTTCCCCGCCGCGTCGGCCCGTACGACACCGCCGCCCGCGATGATCACCGGCCGGGCCGCCTTCGACAGCAGGTCCGCGGCCACGGCGGTCAGTTCGGGGCGCGGGGGAAGCTCGTGGGGGGTCGCGTCCGCCGCTGTGACGACCGGCAGGATCGTGTCCGCGGTCAGTACGTCCTGCGGGATCTCCACCCACACCGGTCCGTGCGGGGCGGTGAGTGCCGACTCCCAGGCCTCGGCGAGCGCGGACGGGATCTGTGACTGCGTACGGACCGTGTGGACGGACTTCACGACGCCCCTGAACGAGGCCTGCTGGTCCGGGAGTTCGTGCAGATAGCCGTGGCGGCCGCCGCCCAGCCCCGCCGTCGGGATCTGGCTGCTGATCGCCAGGACGGGCGCGCTCGCGGCCGCGGCCTCCTGGAGCGCGGCCAGCGAGGTCAGCGCGCCCGGGCCCGTCGAAAGGAGCAGCGGGGCCGCCTCGCCGGTGATCCGGCCGTACGCGTCCGCCGCGAACCCGGCGTTGTTCTCGACCCGCAGACCGATGTACGTCAGGTCCGAGCGGTGCAGCGCGTCGAACATGCCGAGCGCGTGCTGGCCCGGCAGGCCGAAGACGGTGGTCGCGCCGAGGCCGGCGAGGGTCTCCACGACCAGGTCTCCGCCGTTGCGGCCGGGCGGAGGGTTGAGTGCGGCCTCCGTCTGCGCGGCGGTCGGGCGGAGCTCCAGGTCGTGGTCGTGGGTCACTTGGCCTCGGTCTCCTTGCGAGCGTGCGCGATCCGGTCGCGGTCCTGCGCGATCTGGCGGGACATGATGGTCGTCAGTTCGTACGCCGTGTGGGACGCGGCGACGGAGGTGATCTCGGCGTGATCGTACGCGGGGGCGACCTCCACGACGTCGGCGGAGACCAGGTGGCAGGAGGCCAGACCGCGCAGGATCTCCAGGAGTTCGCGCGAGGTCATGCCGCCCGCCTCGGGGGTGCCGGTGCCGGGCGCGTGGGCCGGGTCGAGGCAGTCGATGTCGATGGAGATGTACAGCGGGCGGTCGCCGATGCGCTGCCGCAGCTGGTCGGCCACCTCGTCGGCGCCGCGCCGGTAGACGTCGGCCGAGGTGACGATGCCGAAACCCAGCTTCTCGTCGTCGGTCAGGTCCTGCCTGCCGTACAGGGGCCCGCGGATACCCACGTGGGACAGGGCGGAGGTGTCCAGAATCCCCTCCTCGACGGCCCGGCGGAACGGGGTGCCATGCGTGTACTCCGCGCCGAAGTACGTGTCCCAGGTGTCGAGGTGGGCGTCGAAGTGGAGCAGCGCGACCGGTCCGTGTTTCCTCGCGACCGCGCGGAGGAGAGGGAGCGCGATGGTGTGGTCGCCGCCGAGGGTCATGAGCCGCGCGCCGGTGCCGAGGAGTTCGTCGGCGGCCCCCTCGATGGTCTCCACGGCCTCGTTGATGTCGAAGGGGTTCGCCGCGATGTCCCCGGCGTCGGCGACCTGCGCGAGGGCGAAGGGGGACGCGTCCTGCGCCGGGTTGTACGGGCGCAGGAGACGGCTCGCCTCGCGGATCGCGTTCCCGCCGAAGCGGGCACCGGGCCGGTACGAGACGCCCGCGTCGAACGGCACACCGACTACGGCGACGTCGGTGGTGCCGACCTCGTCGAGCCGGGGCAGCCGGGCGAAGGTCGCGGGACCCGCGTACCGCGGGACGCGGGACGAGTCGACGGGGCCGCGAGGCGTCTCGTTGCTGCTCATGGGGTTATGCCTTCTTCCCTACGCTTCGTCGCGTATGTACTACTAATGGGTACGACTCTACTGGTGTGCTGGAGCGGTCGTGGACACGGCTTCGGACGCGGGTTCGGAGCCCCGGCCGGCGAGCCGCTCGCGCCAGGCGGCCAGCACCGCCGCGTCGGTCGCGGGCGTGGCCAGGGAGACGATCAGGTACGCGGCCAGCGAGGACAGCAGCCCGTAGTAGACGGGTTCGTTCGCGAGGATCCCGTAGGCGGCCATCAGCGAGATGACCGCGAGACTGCCGGCCGCGACGGCGGCGAGGGCGCCCTGGGCGGTGCCGCGCTTCCAGAGCAGGCCGCCGAGGATGGGCACCAGGAGACCGCCGACGAGCAGGTTGTACGCGACGGTCAGGGCCTCGACGACGTTGTTGAGGGCGATCGCCGTGCAGATCACCGCGATGCCCATGATGAGGATGAAGGCCCGGTTGCCCCTGACCTCGTCGTGATCCCCGCCGTCCCGCCGCACGACGCCCCGCAGCCGCGACCAGATGTCGTTGTTGGCGACGGTCGCACAGGCGATGAGGGCCCCGGACGACGTCGACATCACGGCCGCGAGGGCTGCCGCGAGCACCAACCCCCGTACGCCCACCGGCAGTTCGTCCTTCACGATGGTCGCGAAGGCGTCGTCCGCGCTGGCGAGGTTCGGGTAGAGGACCTTGGCCGCCGTTCCGATGACGGCGCCGGCGAGCGCGTACACCAGGCAGTACGTGCCCGCGACCGTGCCGCCCCACTTGGCGGTCGTGTCGCTGCGCGCGGTGAACACGCGCTGCCAGATGTCCTGTCCGATCAGCATGCCGAACGTGTAGATCAGCACGTACGTGAAGATCGTCTCGCCGCCGATGCCCAGCGGGTCGAAATACCCGGTGGGCAGCGAGTCCTTCATCTCGCTGAAGCCGCCCGCCTTGACGACGGCGATGGGGAGCAGGAGCAGCAGCACGCCGATGGTCTTCACCACGAACTGCACCATGTCGGTGAGGGTGATGGACCACATCCCGCCGAGCGTCGAGTACGCGACGACGATCGAGCCGCCGAGGACGATCGCGACCGTCCGGTTCATGTCGAAGAGGACGTCGAAGATCGTGGCGTACGCGATGGTCGAGGTGACCGCGAGCATGAGCGTGTACGCCCACATGACGACGCCCGAGATCACGCCGGCCCGTCCGCCGTACCGCAGGTCGAGCATCTCGGAGACGGTGTAGACCTTCAGGCGGGCGATACGGGCCGAGAAGAAGACGGAGAGTGCGAGGAGACCGAGGCCGATGGTGAAGACCATCCAGGCGCCGGAGAGCCCGTACTGGTAGCCGAGGCCGACGCCGCCGATGGTGGACGCGCCGCCGAGGACGATCGCGGCCATCGTGCCGGAGTACATCGCCGGCCCGAGCCGCCGGCCCGCGACCAGGAACTCACTCTTGGACTGCGCGCGGCGCATGCCCCACCAGCCCACGGCCAGCATCCCCACGAGATAGACGACGATCACTGCGTAGTCGATGGCCATGGGGCCCACCCTTCTCGACGGTTTAGGTGGTTCGGGGGTCGACCCTAGGTGGCTGGAAAGCGGCGCTGAAGTGTACGTTTCATCCACTCGAACCCGGATCCGATGGAGGAAACGTCCACCATGCCGGACCCAGCCGCCCCTATCCTCCCTTCTGTCCCTCCCACACCACCTGTGCCGCTGGCTGCTCTGCTGGCCCGGGAGGACCTCGCCCTGCGTCGGATCGCGGGCCCGGCGGATCCGGCCACGGTGATCCACTGGGCGCACACGTCGGAGATGGCGGACCCGTACCCGTATCTGCTCGGCGGGGAGCTGCTGCTCACGGCCGGGGTGCACATCCCGGACGCGGCGGGCTCCGGCACGTACTTCGACGCGTACGTCTCCCGGATCGTCGAGGCGGGCGGCGCGGCCCTCGGCTTCGGGGTGGCCCCGGTGCACGACACGGTCCCGCGCGCCCTGGTCGTGGCCTGCGACCGCTACGGCCTGCCCCTCCTGGAGGTTCCGCCCCGTACGACCTTCTCGGCCGTGGCCCGGGCGGTCTGGCAGCTCATGGCCCAGGCCCGCCACACCGAACTGCGCCGCGTCACGGAGGCCCAGCAGAGCCTGGCCGCGGCGGCGGCCCGCCCGGACCCGGTCCCGTCGGTCCTGCGACAGCTCGCGCGACGGGTGGGCGGCCGGACCACGCTGTACGCCCCGGACGGCACGGAGGTGGCGACGGCGGGGCGGCGGCCGGATGCAGGGTCAGCGCCCGATGCGGGGGCAGCGGTGAGCGAGGCGCTGGCCGAGCTGGCGAAGGTGGTACGCCCGACCGCCCCTTCCTCAACCACCCTCTCCTCGGCCACCCCCTCCTCCGCCACCCCTTCCTCCGCCACCGACACGGTCGCCGGTACGCACCTCGCCGCCTACGCCCTCGGCACGGGCCAGGGTTTCGTGCTGGGCGTGGCGGCCCAGCACCGCGACCCCGGCGACCACACCATCGCCTCCGTCGGCGCCGTCCTCCTCTCCCTGCTCACCGGCGAGCACCAGAGCGGCGAGGGCGCCGCCCGCTCCTCGGCCCTCGTACGGCTGCTGCTGGGAGCCGCGCCGCCGGACGTGGCGCCGCTGCTGGGCGGCGAACGGTGGGTGGTGGTCCACGCGCGGCCGGACGGCCCCGGCGGCCCCGCGCCGGACGCCGTCGCCGCGTCCGCGCTCGGGGCGGCGCTCGGCTCGGCGCTGGTCGACGTGGCCGGTGACGTCGTACGCGTCCTCGTCCCCGCCGACCGCCGCGAACCCGCCGCCCAGCCCGGCTGGACGTGCGGCGCCAGCGCACCCGTCGGCCCGCACGAGTGGCCGGCCGCCGACACCCAGGCGGCCCGCGCCCTGTCCCGGGCACGGGCCACCCGTACGTCCCTGGTCCGCCACGGCGAACGCCCCGTCCTCGCCGACCTGGTCCCGCCGGCCGAGGCCGCCGCCCACGCCCGTACGGTCCTCGCGCCCCTCGCCACCAACCCCGCCCTCACCGAGACCCTGCGCACCTGGCTCTCCCTGCACGGCAGTTGGGACCGCACCGCAGTCGCCCTCTCCGTCCACCGCAACACGGTCCGCCAGCGCATCACCCGCTGCGCAACCCTCCTGAACACAAACCTGGACGACCCCGACGTACGCATGGAGCTGTGGTTCGCACTACGCCACACGTGAACCGCGCGGGCCTGAGCTGAGCGGCGCGGACTGAGCTGAGCGGCGCGGGCTGAGCTGAGCGGCGCACGCTGAGCTGAGCGGCGCGGGCTGAGCTGAAAGACAGGGCGCAGCCCGTCTTTCAGGGGCGCGGGGCGTGACATTTGCGGCTCCGCCGCGTGGGCGCGCCCAGCCCCCACCCACCCGCACCCGACAAACCCCGCCCCAAACCCCGAGTGACCCATATCCCACGGTTCGATACACCGGCGCCACCCAGCGGAGCGCACCGGCAGAATGGGGGGCATGCCGATACCCGGGACCCCCAGCCGCGCCGACCTCGTTGACCACCTCGTACGGACGCGTATCGCGGGCGACGTGGCCACTCCTCGTGAGAACAACCTCTCCCACTACCGGAAGCTGGCGAACGGCGACCGCAACTACTGGCTCGGTCTCGAGCTCGGCGACCGCTGGACCGACGAGCAGGACGTACTGGCCGTCATGGCCGAGCGGTGCGGTGTGAACGACGACCCGGAGTACCGGTTCGGCCAGGACACCATCGACCCGGAGCTGACGGCCGACGCGCTGGAGCGCATGGCGGGCCGGCTGCGCAAGGCGGCGGCCGGCAAGCAGCGGGTGCTGTTCGCGACGGGCCACCCGGGCGGCCTGCTGGACGTGCACCGCGCGACGGCCGCCGCGCTGCGCGGCGCGGGCTGCGAGATCGTGGTGATCCCGGACGGGCTGAGCACGGACGAGGGGTACGTGTTCCAGTTCGCGGACGTCGCGGTCCTGGAGCACGGCGCCACGCTGTGGCACACGCACTCCGGTGAGCCGATGCGGGCGATCCTGAAGGCCCTGGAGGGCGAGGGCCGCCCGCTGCCCGACCTGGTCGTCGCCGACCACGGCTGGGCGGGCTGCGCCGGCCAGCTGGGCATCGACTCCATGGGGTACGCGGACTGCAACGACCCGGCCCTCTTCCTCGCCGAGTCCGAGGGCACCGTCCAGGTGACCATCCCCATGGACGACCACGTCACGAGCCCCCGGTTCTACGACCCGATGACGGCGTACCTGCTGGACGCGGCGGGCCTCACGCACACGGAGTGACCCGGGGCCCGGGCGCCCGGGCCCCGGCACGTCACCGGGGAATCCGTACGACGCCCTCCTGGATCACCGTGATCGCCAGCCGGCCGTCCTGCGTGTAGATACGGGCCTGGCCGAGGCCCCGCCCGCCGGACGCGGACGGCGACTCCTGGTCGTACAGCAGCCATTCGTCGGCGCGGAACGGCCGGTGGAACCACATCGCGTGGTCCAGCGAGGCGCCGACGACGTCTCCGGTGACCCAGCCGCCGCGCCCGTGGGCGAGCAGCACGGAGTCCAGGAGCGTCATGTCGGAGACGTACGTGGCGAGGCAGACATGCAGGAGAGGGTCGTCCGCGAGCTTGCCGTTGGTGCGGAACCACACCTGGGAGCGGGGTTCGCGCGGCTCGCCGACGCTGGCGAAGGGCGGCGCGTCGACATAGCGGAGGTCGACGGCCGCGCGCGACTCCAGCACCCGCTGGGCGACGCCCTGGTCGCGGTACAGCTCCACGTACCGCGGCAGCATCTCCGCCGCGGTCGGCAGCGTCTCCGGGTCGGGTGCGGCCGGCATGTCGGCCTGGTGCTCCAGGCCCTCCTCGTACGTCTGGAAGGACGCGGAGAGATGGAAAATTGGCTTGCCGTGCTGGACGGCGACCACCCGGCGGGTCGCGAAGGACCGGCCGTCGCGGATGCGGTCGACGGTGTAGACGATCGGCGCGCCCGGGTCCCCGGCGCGCAGGAAGTACGCGTGCAGGGAGTGCGCGAGGCGGTCCTCGGGGACCGTACGTCCCGCGGCGACCAGTGCCTGCGCCGCGACCTGTCCGCCGAAGACGCGCGGAACGACGGCGAAGCGGGACTGGCCGCGGAAGATGTCCTCCTCGATCCGCTCCAGGTCGAGCAGATCGAGGAGGCCTTCAAGTGCCTGGCTCATGTGTCGGTTGTACCGTGAACTGATTTCCCGGGCCTTACAGACCCATGTCCTTCGCGATGATCGACTTCATGATCTCGCTGGTGCCGCCGTAGATGCGGTTGACACGGTTGTCGGCGTACAGGCGGGCGATCGGGTACTCGTTCATGAAGCCGTAGCCGCCGTGCAGCTGGAGGCAGCGGTCGATGACGCGGTGCGCGACCTCGGTGCAGAACAGCTTGGCGCTCGCGGCCTCGGCCGGCGACAGCTCGCCCGCGTCGAGGGCCTCCAGGGTGCGGTCGGCGACGGCCTGCGCGGCGTCCACCTCGGCCTGGCAGGCGGCCAGCTCGAACTTGGTGTTCTGGAAGGAGGCGACCGACTTGCCGAAGACGGTGCGCTCCAGCACGTACTCCTTGGCGAACCGGACGGCCGCCGCGGCCTGCGCGTACGCGCCGAAGGCGATGCCCCAGCGCTCGGAGGCCAGGTTCTTGCCGAGGTAGCCGAAGCCCTTGTTCTCCTCGCCCAGCAGGTCCTCGACGGGCACCTTCACGTCGACGAACGCCAGTTCGGCGGTGTCGGAGACCTTCAGGCCGAGCTTGTCGAGCTTGCGGCCCACCGAGTAGCCCTCGGACTTGGTGTCGACGGCGAACAGCGAGATACCGAAGCGGCGGTCGTCCTCGCGCGGGGCCGAGGTGCGGGCGCAGACGATCACGCGGTCGGCGTGCACGCCGCCGGTGATGAACGTCTTGGCGCCGTTGAGCACGTAGTGCGTGCCGTCCTCGGAGAGCTTCGCGGTGGTCTTCATGCCCGCGAGGTCGGAGCCGGTGCCCGGCTCCGTCATCGCGAGGGCCCACATCTCCTCACCGGAGACGAACTTCGGCAGCCACTTCTTCTTCTGCTCGTCGGTGGCGAGCATCTTCACGTACGGCAGCCCGAGCAGCACGTGCACGCCGGAGCCGCCGAAGGAGACACCCGCGCGGGCCGTCTCCTCGTACATGACGGCTTCGAACTTGTACGAGTCGATGCCCGCGCCGCCGTACTCCTCGTCCACGCGGATGCCGAAGACACCCAGCTCACCGAGCTTGTAGTAGAAGTCGCGCGGCGCCTGGCCGGCGGCGAACCACTCGTCGTAGACCGGCACGACCTCGGCCTCTATGAACGCCCGGAGAGTCTCCCGGAACGCCTCGTGGTCCTCGTTGAACACCGTACGGCGCACCGCCGCCACCCCTTCTTGCGCCTAAACCGGCGCCGCTCTCGCGTACCTGGTTGCTCGCCGTCGGGGTTCCTCAATTCATGCTTGCGGTCCGATGGCTAAGCGCTTGCTCAGGGTTTACGTTACCCGTCGGTTGCAATCGTCGTCCAGAGCAACCACCCCGGCCACCCCGAGACGCTCGTCACGCCCCGGCGGCCGCTCCCGCCGCCTCGAACGCGCCCCGCGCCATCCGGTGCAGCAGCGCGGCGGTGGCGGTGCGGCCGGGCAGGGTGGCCGGGCGGCTGATGTGCGGCGTGGAGTTGAGGAGCCCGAAGACCGCGTGCACGGCGGCCCGCGCGGCCGGCTCCGCGAGGTCCGGGAAGACCTCGCGCACGACCTCCACCCACAGCTCGACGTACTGACGCTGGAGCTGCCGTACGAGCTTGCGATCGCTGTCCCTCAGACGGTCCAGCTCCCGGTCGTGCAGGGTGATCAGCGGGCGGTCGTCGAGCGCGAAGTCGATGTGGCCCTCGATGAGCGAGTCGAGGACCGTCCCGGGGTTCCCGTCGGTCTCCGCCACCCGGCGCTTGCCCCCGGTCAGCAGCTGTCCGCTGATCCCCACCAGCAGCTCGGCGAGCATCGCGTCCTTGCCCGCGAAGTGCCGGTACAGGCCGGGGCCGCTGATGCCGACCGCCGCCCCTATCTCATCGACCCCGACCCCGTGGAAGCCGCGCTCGGCGAACAGCCGGGCGGCCTCCTTGAGGATCTGCTCGCGGCGGGTGGGGGCGTCGGTTCTCGTGGCCATGGGAGCAATTCTAGACAGGGAGGTTAGCGCTCGTTAACCTGAAGGAAACGCGTTAACGCTCATTAACAGGATGAGGGGGCCGCAGGATGCACGAGGCACCGGAGCTGACCAGCGCGGGGGACCCCGCGTCGGCGGCCTGGCGGGCCAACGAGGCGGCACACCGCGCGCTCGTCGACGAACTGCGGCAGAAGCTGGCCGCGGCCCGGCTCGGCGGCGGCGAGCGGGCCCGCGCCCGGCACACCGCCCGCGGCAAGCTGCTGCCGCGCGACCGCGTGGACACGCTCCTCGACCCCGGCTCACCCTTCCTGGAACTGGCCCCGCTGGCGGCCGACGGGATGTACGAGGGACAGGCCCCGGCGGCGGGCGTCATCGCCGGGATCGGACGGGTGAGCGGCCGCGAGTGCGTGGTGGTCGCCAACGACGCGACGGTCAAGGGCGGCACGTACTACCCGATGACGGTGAAGAAGCACCTGCGGGCGCAGGAGGTGGCGCTCGAGAACCGCCTCCCCTGCATCTACCTGGTGGACTCGGGGGGCGCCTTCCTGCCCATGCAGGACGAGGTCTTCCCCGACCGCGAGCACTTCGGGCGGATCTTCTACAACCAGGCGCGGATGTCGGGCGCGGGCATCCCGCAGATCGCCGCCGTCCTCGGCTCCTGCACGGCCGGCGGGGCGTACGTCCCGGCGATGAGCGACGAAGCCGTGATCGTGCGGAACCAGGGCACGATCTTCCTGGGCGGCCCGCCCCTGGTGAAGGCCGCGACCGGAGAGGTCGTCACGGCCGAGGAACTGGGCGGCGGCGAGGTCCACTCCCGGGTCTCCGGCGTCACGGACCACCTCGCGGAGGACGACGCGCACGCGCTGCGGATCGTACGGAACATCGCCGCCACGCTTCCCGGGCGCGGACCGCTGCCCTGGTCCGTCGCGCAGGGGATCGAGCCGAAGGTGGACCCGGCCGGGCTCTACGGCGCCGTACCGGTGGATTCCCGCACCCCCTATGACGTACGCGAGGTCATCGCACGCGTGGCCGACGGCTCGCGTTTCGCGGAGTTCAAGGCGGAGTTCGGGCAGACCCTCGTCACCGGCTTCGCCCGGATCCACGGCCATCCGGTCGGGATCGTCGCGAACAACGGCATCCTGTTCTCCGAGTCCGCCCAGAAGGGCGCCCACTTCATCGAGCTGTGCGACCAGCGCGGCATCCCGCTGGTGTTCCTGCAGAACATCTCGGGGTTCATGGTGGGGCGGCAGTACGAGGCCGGGGGCATCGCCAAGCACGGCGCCAAGATGGTGACGGCGGTGGCCTGTACGCGCGTGCCGAAGCTGACGGTGGTGGTCGGCGGTTCGTACGGCGCGGGCAACTACTCGATGTGCGGCCGGGCGTACTCACCGCGCTTCCTGTGGATGTGGCCGAACGCCAAGATCTCCGTGATGGGCGGCGAGCAGGCCGCCTCCGTCCTCGCGACCGTCAAGCGCGACCAGTTGGAGGGGCGCGGCGAGTCCTGGCCGGCCGGGGAGGAAGAGGCATTCAAGGACCCGATCCGGGCGCAGTACGAGCACCAGGGCAACGCCTACTACGCGACGGCCCGGCTCTGGGACGACGGTGTGATCGACCCGATGGAGACCCGGCAGGTGCTGGGGCTGGCTCTGACGGCTTGCGCGAACGCGCCCCTGGGTGAGCCCGGGTACGGCGTCTTCCGGATGTGAGGGGATGGACGTGAGGGGATGGACGTGACGGGACGGGCGACGATGTTCGACACAGTGCTTGTGGCCAACCGGGGCGAGATCGCCGTCCGGGTCATCCGCACGCTGCGTTCCCTGGGCGTGCGCTCGGTGGCCGTCTTCTCCGACGCGGACACCGACGCCCGGCACGTACGCGAGGCCGACACGGCGGTACGGATCGGTCCGGCGCCGGCCGCCGAGAGCTATCTGTCGGCGGAGCGGCTCCTGTCGGCGGCGGCCCGGACCGGGGCGCAGGCGGTGCACCCGGGGTACGGGTTCCTCGCCGAGAACGCCGACTTCGCGCGCGCGTGCGCCGATGCGGGGCTCGTCTTCATCGGGCCGCCCGCGGAGGCGATCGCGTTGATGGGCGACAAGATCCGCGCCAAGGAGACGGTGCGGGCGGCCGGGGTTCCGGTGGTGCCGGGTTCGTCGGGCAGCGGGCTGACCGATGCCCAACTGGCCGACTCCGCACGGGAGATCGGGATGCCGGTGCTGCTGAAGCCCAGCGCGGGCGGGGGCGGCAAGGGGATGCGGCTGGTGCGGGACGTGTCCGCGCTGGCCGACGAGATCGCCGCCGCCCGGCGTGAGGCCCGTGCCTCCTTCGGCGACGACACGCTGCTCGTCGAGCGGTGGATCGACCGTCCCCGGCACATCGAGATCCAGGTCCTGGCGGACGGCCACGGGAACGTGGTGCATCTGGGCGAGCGCGAGTGCTCCCTCCAGCGCCGCCACCAGAAGATCATCGAGGAGGCGCCGAGCGTGCTGCTCGACGCCGGGACGCGGGCCGCGATGGGTGAGGCCGCGGTCCAGGCGGCTCGCTCCTGCGGGTACTCGGGCGCGGGCACGGTCGAGTTCATCGTGCCGGGGAGTGATCCGTCCTCCTACTTCTTCATGGAGATGAACACGCGGCTCCAGGTCGAGCATCCGGTGACCGAGATGATCACCGGGATCGACCTGGTGGAGTGGCAGTTGCGGGTGGCGGCGGGCGAGCGGCTCGCTTTCGAGCAGGACGACGTCACCCTCACCGGGCATGCGGTCGAGGCCCGTATCTGTGCCGAGGATCCGGCGCGGGGGTTCCTTCCCTCCGGCGGGACGGTGTTGCGGCTGCGCGAGCCCCAGGGCGACGGCGTCCGTACGGACTCCGGGCTGAGCGAGGGCACGGAGGTCGGGTCGCTGTACGACCCGATGCTGTCGAAGGTCATCGCGTACGGGCCCGATCGCGCGACGGCGCTGCGCAGGCTTCGGGGGGCGTTGGCGGAGACGGTCACGCTGGGGGTGCAGACGAACGCCGGGTTCCTCCGGAGGTTGCTGGGTCACCCTGCCGTGGTGGCCGGGGAGTTGGACACGGGGCTGGTGGAGCGGGAGGTGGAGGGGCTGGTCTCGGGGGAGGTTCCGGGTGAGGTGTACGTGGCTGCGGGGTTGCTGCGACAGGCGGATCTCTTCCCCAGCCCCGCCCCTTCCCGAAACTGGGGGCTGCGCCCCCAGGCCCCCGCTCATCGGCCTGAACGGCCTCGTCCTCAAACGCCGGACGGGCTGGAGGGGGCGGGCTGGGTTGATCCGTTCTCCGTGCCGAGTGGGTGGCGGCTCGGTGGGGAGCCCGCTTGGACCGTGCACCACTTGCGAGTACCGGGCCACGAACCCGTGACCGTCCGCGTGCGCGGCTCGCTGCACGACTGGGAAGTCACATGGGGGTCTGGGGGCCTGCCCCCAGCTTCGGGAAGGGGTGGGTTTGGGGAGGGAGAACCCCCCACCGTCACCCTCCACCTCGACGGCCTCACTCACACCTTCCACCACACCGGCACCTGGCTCGGCCGCGACGGCGACGCCTGGGACGTCCGCGACCACGACCCCGTCGCCGCCACCCTCACCGGCGCCGCACACGCCGGCGCCGACTCCCTCACCGCTCCCATGCCCGGCACCGTCACCGTCGTGAAGGTGGCCGTGGGGGACGAAGTGGCCGCCGGGCAGAGCCTGTTGGTGGTGGAGGCAATGAAGATGGAGCACGTCATCTCCGCCCCACACGCCGGGACCGTGACCGAGCTGGACGTCACCCCGGGCACGACCGTCGCCATGGACCAGGTCCTGGCCGTGATCGCGCCCCACGAAGCCGCCGAAGGAACCGAAGGAACCGACGCGGAGGAGACCACGTCATGACGACCCCGGAACTCGGGCTCCCCATGCCCGTCCCCGCCGACGGCCTCCCCACCCGCGTCCGCATCCACGAGGTCGGCGCCCGGGACGGGCTGCAGAACGAGAAGGCGACGGTCCCGACCGAGACCAAGGCGGAGTTCGTACGCCGGCTGGCCGACGCGGGCCTCACCACCATCGAGGCGACCAGTTTCGTGCACCCCAAGTGGGTGCCCCAACTGGCCGACGCCGAGGAGCTGTTCCCCCTCGTACGGGACCTCACCGACCTCGCCGGAACGGCCCTGCCCGTCCTCGTACCGAACGAACGGGGCCTGGACCGCGCCCTGGCCCTCGGCGCGACCCGTATCGCGGTGTTCGCCAGCGCCACGGAGTCCTTCGCGAAGGCCAACCTCAACCGGACCGTGGACGAGGCGCTCGCGATGTTCGAGCCGGTCGTCCGGCGGGCCAAGGGGCAGGACGCGCATGTCCGCGGCTACCTCTCCATGTGCTTCGGCGACCCCTGGGAGGGCCCGGTCCCGGTCGTGCAGGTCGTCCGCGTCTGCCGCGCCCTGCTCGACATGGGCTGCGACGAGCTGAGCCTCGGCGACACGATCGGCGTGGCGACCCCCGGGCACGTACGCGAACTCCTCACCGCCCTCAACGAACAGGGCGTCCGCACGGCCGCCGTCGGCGTGCACTTCCACGACACGTACGGCCAGGCCCTCGCCAACACCCTGGCCGCGCTCCAGCACGGCGTCACGACCGTGGACGCGTCCGCCGGGGGCCTCGGCGGCTGCCCGTTCGCGAAGAGCGCCACCGGCAACCTCGCCACCGAAGACCTCGTGTGGATGCTGACGGGCCTCGGCATCGACACCGGAGTCGATCTCGACCGTCTCATCGCCACGAGCGTGTGGATGGCCGAGCGACTGGGCCGACCCAGCCCGTCCCGCACCGTCCGCGCCCTCTCCCACAAGGAGTGATCCCCATGTCCCTGGACCACCGGCTCTCCCCCGAGCTCGACGAACTGCGCCGCACTGTCGCGGAGTTCGCGCACGACGTCGTGGCGCCGAAGATCGGCGACTTCTACGAGCGCCACGAGTTCCCGTACGAGATCGTCCGCGAGATGGGCCGCATGGGCCTGTTCGGGCTGCCGTTCCCGGAGGAGTACGGCGGCATGGGCGGCGACTATCTGGCGCTGGGCATCGTGCTGGAGGAGCTGGCCCGGGTCGACTCGTCCGTCGCCATCACCCTGGAGGCCGGGGTCTCGCTCGGCGCGATGCCGGTCCATCTGTTCGGCACCGACGAGCAGAAGCGGACCTGGCTCCCCCGGCTCTGTTCCGGCGAGATGCTCGGCGCCTTCGGCCTCACCGAGCCGGACGGCGGCTCCGACGCGGGCGCGACCCGTACGACCGCCCGCCTCGACCCGGAGACCGACGAGTGGGTGATCAACGGCACCAAGTGCTTCATCACCAACTCGGGGACGGACATCACGGGTCTCGTCACCGTCACGGCGGTCACCGGACGGACCTCGGAGGGCAAGCCGCGCATCTCCGCCATCATCGTGCCGTCCGGCACCCCCGGCTTCACCGTCGCCGCCCCTTACTCGAAGGTCGGCTGGAACGCCTCGGACACCCGCGAACTGTCCTTCTCCGACGTCCGCGTGCCCGCCGCGAACCTGCTCGGCGAGGAGGGCCGCGGTTACGCGCAGTTCCTGCGGATTCTCGACGAGGGCCGGATCGCCATCGCGGCCCTCGCCACCGGCCTCGCCCAGGGCTGCGTGGACGAGTCGGTGAAGTACGCGAAGGAACGCCACGCCTTCGGCCGCCCGATCGGCGCGAACCAGGCGATCCAGTTCAAGATCGCGGACATGGAGATGAAGGCGCACACGGCCCGGCTGGCGTGGCGGGACGCCGCGTCCCGGCTGGTGAGCGGCGAACCGTTCAAGAAGGAGGCCGCACTCGCCAAGCTCTACTCGTCGACGATCGCCGTCGACAACGCCCGTGACGCCACCCAGGTCCACGGCGGCTACGGCTTCATGAACGAGTACCCGGTGGCCCGTATGTGGCGCGACTCCAAAATTCTGGAGATTGGGGAGGGCACGAGCGAGGTACAACGAATGCTGATCGCCCGTGAACTGGGACTCGTTGGCTGAAAAGATCACGCCACCGATCTCCGCGCGCCCCGCGCCACACAGGGCGCGCACAGGCGGGGCCCCGAGCCGACCCGGGCGTTTGCGCAGGTAGGAACCGCCCCCTGGACACGTAGTGAGGTTAGGCTAACCTACCTTTCGCACTGTCCGGTGGGTCATCCGCCCTGTTCGAAAGCAGCCAAAGACATGTCCAACGCCCGTGCCAACCACCTCACCCGCCGCGGCATCCTGGCCGCCGGTGGCGCCCTCGGCCTCGGCACCGTTCTCGCCGCGTGCGGGGACGACGACGCGGAAAGCGGCGGCTCGGCGGACGCGACGAAGGATGCCGAGTCCGGTCCCTGGACGTTCAAGGACGACCGCGGAACCTCGGTGAAGACCGACGAGGTTCCGGCCAACATCGTCGCGTTCACCGGTGTCGCCGCCGCCCTCCACGACTACGGCGTCGAGGTCAAGGGCGTGTTCGGCCCGACCACGACCAAGGACGGCAAGGCCGATGTCCAGGCCGGCGACATGGACGTCAGCAAGCTGACGGTCCTCGGCAACGAGTGGGGCCAGTTCAACATCGAGAAGTACGCGACGCTCAGCCCCGACGTGCTGATCTCGACGATGTTCGACGACGCCGGCACCCTCTGGTACGTCCCGGAGGAGTCCAAGGACAAGATCCTCAAGCTCGCCCCGAGCGTCGGCATCTCCGTCTACGACCGCCAGCTGACCGCGCCGCTGGAGCGGATGCTCACGCTCGCCGAGTCGCTCGGCGCCGACGTCAAGGCCGCCAAGGTCACCGACGCCAAGAAGCGCTTCGAGGACGCGGCCGCGAAACTGCGCACGGTCGCCAAGGCCAACCCGGACATCAAGGTCCTCATCGCCTCCGCGAGCCAGGACATCTTCTACGTCTCCGGCTCCAACCTCTCCGTCGACCTGGAGTACTTCAAGGCGCTCGGCGTGAACATCGTCGAGCCGCCGGCCAAGACCCTCAAGGCGAGCGGCGGCTGGTTCGAGAACCTGAGCTGGGAGAACGTCGACAAGTACCCGGCGGACATCATCATGATGGACAACCGCGCCTCGTCCATCCAGCCCGCCGACGTCACCGAGGCCACCTGGAAGCAACTCCCGGCCGTCAAGGCGAACCAGGTAATCCCCCGAGTCACCGAGCCCATCTTCTCGTACGACAAGTGCGCCCCGATCCTCGAAGACCTGGCCGAGGCCATAGAGAAGGCCAAGAAGGTCGCCTGACCAGCGAGGGCAACCGCGCCCCGTAAGGGGCGCGGGGAACTGCGCGCCCAGCCCCCACAACCCGCAGATCAAACACAGGCAGCAATCCCCCCGGCCCCCTGACCCCGCCCCACCTCAGGAGCACACCATGCCCACGGCGGTAGCCGCCCCGTACCGCATCTTCTCCCTCCAGGTAACGCGGACGAGGCGGCTCAGCCCATCCCTCGCCCGAATCACCCTCACCGGCCCCGACCTGACCACGTTCGCCTCCGACGGCCGAGACCAGAGCCTCACCCTGTTCCTCCCACGCCCGGGACAGGAAGAGCCCGTCCTGCCGATGGAGTACGGCGACGGCTGGCGCGAGGCCTGGCTCGCCATCCCCGACGACGAACGCGCGGTGATGCGCTCGTACACGCTGCGCGCCCTGCGCCGCGACACCCAGGGGCTGACCACCGAGATCGACATCGACTTCGTACTGCACGGCACAGAACCCGGCACAGAACCCGGCACCGCCCACCCGGCGGGCCCGGCCGCACGCTGGGCGGCCGGCGCACAGCCCGGCGACCGGGTCGCCGTACTCGGCCCGGCGATCGCCGACAACGGGGCGATACGTTTCCGCCCGCCCGCCGACACCGACCTGGTCGTCATCTGGGCGGACGAGACCGCCCTGCCCGCCGCCTCGGCCATCCTGGAGACGCTCCCGGCCGGGACCAGGGCGCGTGTCTGGCTGGAGGTCCCGCACGCGGACGACCGCCTGGAGCCGGTCATGGCCGCGGCCGCCGACATCGACGCCGAGATCACCTGGCTGGTACGCGACGAGGGGTCCCCCATGGCCCTCGATGCGATCAGAGCGGCCCAACTCCCCACCGCACAGGCCCCGTACGCCTGGATCGCCGGCGAGTCGAGCCGCGTGAAGGAGCTGCGCCGCCATCTCGTACGGGAGCGCGAGATCGACCGCAGGCGGGTCACGTTCGTCGGCTACTGGCGGCGCGGCCTCAGCGAGGAGCAGCTGCGCGAGCAAGGGGACTGAGCACGGGGACTGAGCGCGGGCGGGATACGTCACAGGAGTGACGGATGGGACGGGATCGCATTCGAACTTAGGTTAGGCTAACCTAAGTTCGACGTCGCGGCCCGTCCCCTTTCCGCACCCCCCCCACGCGTACCCCCGGACGTGCCGATCAGACGTACTGCTCAGCCGCACCGCTCAGACGCACTGCTCGGACTCCCCCGCACGAAGGACCCCCACATGCGTTCTCACCTGCTCAATGACACGACCGCGGAGCGGTACCGCCGTTCCGTGACCGAAGGAATCGAGCGGGTGGCAGCAAAACTCGCCACCACGGACCGACCGTTCACCGGCGTCACGGCCGACGCCCTCGCCCCCCGCATCGACGGCATCGACCTCGACCGGCCGCTGCACGACACCACCGCGGCCCTCGACGAACTCGAAGAGGTCTACCTCCGCGACGCGGTCTACTTCCACCACCCGCGCTACCTCGCCCACCTCAACTGCCCGGTCGTCATCCCGGCCGTGCTCGGCGAGGCGGTCCTCTCCGCCGTCAACTCCTCCCTCGACACCTGGGACCAGTCGGCCGGCGGCACCCTCATCGAGCGCAAACTCATCGACTGGACGACCGAGCGCATCGGCCTCGGCCCCGCCGCCGACGGCGTGTTCACCAGCGGCGGCACCCAGTCCAACCTCCAGGCGCTGCTGCTCGCCCGTGAGGAGGCCAAGTCCGACTCGCACGCCAAACTGCGCATCTTCGCCTCCGAGGTGAGCCACTTCAGCATCCGGAAGTCGGCCACCCTGCTCGGCCTGAGCGCCGACTCGGTCGTGTCGATCCCCGTCGGCCACGACAAGCGCATGCAGACGGTGGCGCTCGCCCACGAACTGGAACGCTGCAAGCGGGCCGGCCTCGTCCCCATGGCCGTCGTGGCCACCGCCGGCACCACCGACTTCGGCTCCATCGACCCGCTGCCCGAGATCGCCGCGCTCTGCGAGCAGTTCGGCGCCTGGATGCACGTGGACGCGGCGTACGGCTGCGGGCTGCTCACGTCCCTGAAGAACCGGGACCGCATCGACGGCATCGAGCACGCCGACTCCGTCACCGTCGACTACCACAAGTCCTTCTTCCAGCCGGTGAGTTCGTCCGCCGTGCTGGTACGGGACGCGGCCACCCTGCGCCACGCGACCTACCACGCCGAGTACCTCAACCCGCGCCGCATGGTGCAGGAGCGCATCCCCAACCAGGTCGACAAGTCCCTGCAGACCACCCGCCGCTTCGACGCGCTCAAACTGTGGATGACGCTGCGCGTGATGGGCGCCGACGGCATCGGCCGGCTCTTCGACGAAGTCTGCGACCTGGCCCAGGAGGGCTGGCGGGTGCTGGCCGCCGACCCGCGCTACGACGTGGTGGTCGAGCCGTCCCTGTCCACCCTCGTCTTCCGCTACATACCGGCGGCCGTCACCGACCCGGCCACGATCGACCGCGCCAACCTGTACGCCCGCAAGGCCCTGTTCGCCTCCGGTGACGCGGTGGTCGCGGGCACCAAGGTCGGCGGCCGCCACTTCCTCAAGTTCACCCTGCTCAACCCCGAGACCACGACGGACGACATCGCCGCCGTACTCGACCTGATCGCCGGCCACGCCGAGCAGTACCTGGGAGAGTCCCTTGACCGCGCTTCCTGAATCCCCCGGAACGGAAAAGAACTACGACTTCATCGGGATCGGGCTCGGCCCCTTCAACCTCGGTCTCGCCTGCCTCACCGAGCCGATCGCCGAACTCGACGGCCTCTTCCTGGAGTCCAAGCCGGACTTCGAGTGGCACTCGGGGATGTTCCTGGAGGGCGCGCACCTCCAGACCCCGTTCATGTCGGACCTGGTGACGCTGGCCGACCCGACGTCCCCGTACTCCTTCCTCAACTACCTGAAGGCGTCCGGCCGTCTGTACTCGTTCTACATCCGCGAGAACTTCTACCCGCTCCGGATCGAGTACGACGACTACTGCCGCTGGGCCGCCGGGCAACTCTCCGGCATCCGTTTCAACACGACGGTCACGGAGGTGACGTACGAGGACGGGGACGTGAACGGGGACGGCGTGTACGTCGTCCGCACGCAGGCAGGTGACGTGTACCGCGCCAGCCACCTCGTCCTCGGCACCGGCACTCCCCCGTACATCCCGGAGGCCTGCGCCGGTCTCGGCGGGGACTTCGTCCACAACTCCCGCTACCGGCAGCACAAGCGGGAGCTCCAGGCCAAGAAGTCGATCACCCTCGTCGGCAGCGGGCAGTCCGCCGCCGAGATCTACCACGACCTGCTGAGCGAGATCGACGTCCACGGCTACCGGCTGAACTGGGTCACGCGCTCGCCCCGCTTCTTCCCCCTCGAATACACCAAACTCACGCTGGAGATGACCTCCCCGGAGTACGTCGACTACTTCCACGCGCTGCCGGAACGGACCCGCTACCGCCTCCAGTCGGAGCAGAAGAGCCTCTTCAAGGGCATCGACGGCGAGCTGATCGACGCGATCTTCGACCTGCTCTACCAGAAGAACCTCACCGGCCCGCTCCCCACCCGTCTGCTCACCAACTCGTCCCTCAACAGCGCGAGTTACGAGAACGGCACGTACACCCTGGGCCTGCGTCAGGAGGAGCAGGGCAAGGACTACGAGCTGCACTCCGAGGGCCTGGTCCTGGCGACCGGTTACCGGTACGCGGAGCCCGAGTTCCTGAAGCCCGTCCGCGACCGCATCCGCTACGACGAGCAGGGCAACCACGACGTGGCCCGCAACTACGCCATCGACACGACCGGCCGGGGCATCTTCCTGCAGAACTCCGGCGTGCACACGCACTCGATCACGTCCCCGGACCTGGGCATGGGCGCGTACCGCAACGCGTACATCATCCGGGAGCTGCTCGGTACCGAGTACTACCCGGTCGAGAAGTCCATCGCATTCCAGGAGTTCGCCGTATGAACACCACAGTCGGGACCCTGAGCCTGCGTCCCCTCGATCCCCTCCAGGACGCCGAACTGCTGCACTCGTGGGTGACCCACCCCAAGGCGGCGTACTGGATGATGCGGCACGCCAAACTCCAGGACGTGGAGCGCGAGTACATGCGGATCGCCGCCCACGAGCACCATGACGCGTACATCGGTCTGCACGACGGCGTGCCCGCGTTCCTGATGGAGCGCTACGACCCGCGGTACGTCGAGCTGGTCGGCCTGTACGAGCCCGCACCCGGCGATGTCGGCATGCACTTCCTGGTGGCGCCGACGGACCGGCCGGTGCACGGCTTCACGCTGGCCGTGATCACGACCGTCATGGAGGCCCTGTTCGCCGACCCGCGCACCCGCCGGGTCGTCGTCGAACCGGACGTGACCAACACCGCGGTACACGCACTGAACGAGGCCGTCGGCTTCGTCCCCGCGCGCGAGATCGAGAAGCCGGAGAAGCGCGCGCTGCTGTCCTTCTGCACGCGTGAACAGTTCTTGGCTACCCGAGGAGTGGCGATATGACCCTGTCCGACGCGCTGTCCTACGCCGGAGCGCACCTGTCCGACGCCGTGGAGCACCTCTCCCCCGAGCGCTGGGAGCGGGCCAACCGGCTCCTCATCCGCAAGGCCCTCGCCGAGTTCGCCCACGAGCGGCTGATCACGCCCGAACCGTCCCGTGACGGCGCCTACGTGGTCCGCAGCGACGACGGCCTCACCCGCTACCGCTTCACCGCCACAGTCCGTGCCCTTGACCACTGGCAGGTCGACGCGGCGTCGATCACCCGGCACCGGGACGACCGTGAACTCCCGCTCGCCGCCCTGGACTTCTTCATCGAGCTGAAGAAATCGCTCGGCCTGAGCGACGAGGTGCTGCCGGTCTACCTGGAGGAGATCTCCTCCACCCTCTCCGGCACCTGCTACAAGCTCGCCAAGCCCCGGCTCACCTCCGCCGAGCTCGCGAAGAGCGGCTTCCAGGAGATCGAGACGGGCATGACCGAGGGTCACCCCTGCTTCGTCGCCAACAACGGGCGGCTCGGCTTCGGGGTCCACGAGTACCTCTCGTACGCGCCGGAGACCGCGAGCCCCGTACGGCTGATCTGGCTGGCGGCACACCGCTCGCGGGCCGCCTTCACGGCGGGCGTGGGGATCGAGTACGAGTCGTTCCTGCGGGAGGAGCTCGGCGCGGCGACGGTCGAGCGGTTCCAGGAAGCCCTGCGTGCCCAGGAGTTGGACCCGGCCGACTACCTCCTCATCCCCGTCCACCCCTGGCAGTGGTGGAACAAGCTCACCGTCACCTTCGCCGCCGAGGTCGCCCAGCGGCACCTGGTGTGCCTGGGCGAGGGTGACGACGAGTACCTGGCCCAGCAGTCGATCCGGACCTTCTTCAACAAGAGCGCCCCCGAGAAGCACTATGTGAAGACCGCCCTGTCGGTCATCAACATGGGCTTCATGCGCGGCCTGTCCGCCGCCTACATGGCGGCGACCCCAGCCATCAACGACTGGCTGGCCCAACTGATCGACAACGACCCGGTGTTGAAGTCGACGGGCCTGTCGATCATCCGCGAGCGCGCGGCCGTCGGATACCGGCACCTGGAGTACGAGGCCGCCACCGACCGCTACTCGCCGTACCGCAAGATGCTCGCCGCCCTGTGGCGCGAGAGCCCGGTGCCCTCGCTCCGGGACGGCGAGTCGCTGGCCACCATGGCCTCCCTCGTGCACGTCGACGAGGAGGGCGCGTCGATCGCGGCCGCGCTGGTCGAGCGCTCGGGCCTGCCGCCGGTGGAGTGGCTGCGCCGCTATCTGCGGGCCTACTTCACGCCGCTGCTGCACAGCTTCTACGCATACGACCTGGTGTTCATGCCGCACGGCGAGAACGTCATCCTCGTCCTGGAGGACGGTGTCGTGCGGCGCGCGATCTACAAGGACATCGCCGAGGAGATCGCCGTCATGGACCCGGAGGCGGTGCTGCCGCCGACGGTCGAGCGGCTGCGTGTCGACGTGCCCGAGGACAAGAAGCTCCTGTCGATCTTCACGGACGTCTTCGACTGCTTCTTCCGCTTCCTGGCCGGAAACCTGGCGAGCGAGGGCGTCCTGGAGGAGAGCGACTTCTGGCGGACGGTCGCCGACTGCGTCCGCGAGTACCAGGCGGGCCACCCCGAACTGGCCGACAAATTCCGGCAGTACGACATGTTCGCGCCGGAGTTCTCCCTGTCCTGCCTCAACCGCCTCCAGCTGCGCGACAACGAGCAGATGGTGGACCTCTCCGACCCGGCGGGCGCGCTCCAGCTCGTCGGCACCCTGAAAAACCCCATAGCCGGGCTGTAGAGCCCTCATCGGGCCTCAACGGCCCCCACCAAGCAGGCGGGCGTCCCCACGTACGGTCCCAGGGGGCGCCCGCCGTCGCATTCACCTGACGGACACGGTCAACTACTCAGCCGGCCAAGGCACTTGCGGCGACCGGTAATAGCCGATCCCCAGTGCCTCCCACCGCGGCCCCTGCGCCGCCAGCCGCACCTTGTACGCGTCCCAGTCGTGCGTCGAGGCAGGCGACCAGCCGAGTTCCGCGACACCGGGCAGCCGCGGGAAGGCCATGTAGTCGATGTGCGCCGACGTCGAGACTGTCTCCGTCCACAGCGGTGCCTCGACGCCCTGTACGGCCGAACCGGGCGCTCCGGCAAGGTAGTTGCCCGGGTCCCAGTCGTACGAGCGCCGCACCTCCACATAACCGGCCCAGTCGAGGCCGAGCGGGGTGTCCTTGGTGTACTTCATGTCGAGGTACACCCGGTCAGCGGGCGACAGGACGAGCCCGGTGCCGTTCCGCGCGGCCGCCGCGACCCGCTCCTTCTCCTCGGCACTCGTGCTGTCCAGGCCCCAGTACTGGGCCAGCGCGCCCTTCGCCGGGGTCGCCCCGGTCAGCTGGTGCCAACCGACCACGGTCTTCCCGTACTTGGCGACGACCGGCTGCACCCGGTCCATGAAGGCCACATAGTCCTCGTGGCTCGTGGAGTGCGCCTCGTCCCCGCCGATGTGGAGGTACTTGCCGGGGGTGAGCGCGGCGAGCTCGCGGATCACGTCGTCCACGAAGTCGTACGTGACGTCCTTCGACACGCACAGCGAGCTGAAGCCGACCTCGGTACCGGTGTAGAGCGGCGGCGCGACCCCGTCGCAGTTCAGCTCCGCGTACGAGGCCAGCGCGGCGTTGGTGTGGCCGGGCATGTCGATCTCGGGCACGACCTCCAGGTGGCGGGAGCCCGCGTACCGGACGATCTCCTTGTAGTCGGCCTTCGTGTAGTAGCCCCCGGGGCCGCCGCCGACCTGCGTGGAGCCGCCGTACGTGGCGAGCCGCGGCCAGGAGTCGATCGCGAGACGCCAGCCCTGGTCGTCGCTGAGGTGGAGGTGCAGCTTGTTGACCTTGTAGAGCGCCAACTGGTCGATGTATCGCTTGACTTGGTCCACGGTGAAGAAGTGCCGGGCGACGTCCAGCATCGCGCCGCGGTAGCCGTAGCGGGGCTGGTCCTCGATGGTGCCGCCCGCGACGAGCCACGGGCCCGGCTGCACGGAGTCCTCCTCGACCGAGGCCGGCAGGAGCTGGCGCAGGGTCTGGACGCCGTGGAAGAGCCCGGCGGGCCCCTTGGCCGTGATGGTGACGCCGGACTTTCCGCTGTCCAGCCGGTAGCCCTCGGCGCCGAGGGAGGTGGCGCCGAGCTTCAGCCGGATCCCGGCCCCGCCGCCCGACGTGACGGGCAGCCGGTAACCGGTGGACGGGCGCAGGACGTCGGCGAGGTACTCGCCGACGCGGCGGGCCTCCCGCGAGTCGTCCACCCGGATACGCGTACCGCTGGTGATCCGGTACGGGGTTCCGCCCGCGTCGACCGAGGCGGGAGCGGGGACGACGCGGTCGAGGGGTGTCGCGGCCTTTGCGGCGGCGGGTGGGTCGGCGGGTGCCGCTCCGGCCACGGGTGCCGCTCCGGCGACGGAGATGCCGGCCGCCGCGACGAGCAGCAGCGAACCGAGAAGGCGAGGCGTTCGGTGGCGAGGTCTCACAAACGGTCCCTCCCTGGAGCTCCGATAGGTATGGACCACTCTCTCGCGAGACCGGTGAAACAATCCCTCTCATGGCGGAAATCATCCAGAAGGACGGCACCTGGACCTTCGACGGCGACGCCCTGCGGCTGACACCCGGCCGGGACAAGAACGTCAGTCTGCTCCGCAAGACGCTGGGTGAAGTCGCCGTCCCGCTGGGCGCGTTGGCCGGGATCTCCTTCGAGCAGGGCAGGAAGTCCGGTCGGCTCAGACTGCGACTGCGGGACGGCGCGGACCCCCTGCTGCAGGCGACCGGCGGCAGGCTCACGGACTCCGCCGACCCCTACCAGCTGACCGTCGACTCGGACCGCTACGGCGTCGCCGAGTACTTCGTGGACGAGATCCGCAACGCGCTGCTCCTCGACCAGGTCCCGGCCACCGCCGTCGACCGCTATCTGCTGCCGGGCCCGGCCGTGCCGCTGTCGGTCTCCGCCGGGGACGGCGCCGCGAGCTTCGACGGGGAGCACATCCGCCTGGAGTGGAACTGGAAGACGGAGGAGGCCAAGTCCGCCGCCGGCGCCCGCACGCTGGCCGTCACCGACGTCCAGTCCGTGGAGTGGCATCCGGCGGTCGGCCTGGAGAACGGCTACCTCCGCTTCACCGTCCGGCACGCTCCCACGAAGGCGCCGCCCAAGTACGACCCCAACGCCGTCGAGCTGTGGGGCTTCAAGAAGGACCCGCTGATGGCCCTGGTCGCGGCGGCGGTCCAGGCGCGCCTGCCGCATCCGGCCGCGCCGCCGGAGGACGCCGTACCGAAGCAGCTCACCGCCGCCGCCCCGGCACAGCCCGCCGAGGCCGACCACGACGCCCTGCTGCGCCGCCTGCGCGAACTCGGCGAGCTGCACAAGTCGGGTGTCCTGACGGACGAGGAGTTCGCACTGGCCAAACAGGCGGTCCTCAAACGGATGTAGGGGCCCCGCGCCCCGTCAGGGGCGCGGGGCCCCTACAGGGGCGCGGGGAACTGCGCGACCAGCCCCCACACACCCGCAGCCGCCGAAACACGCACAGGTCAACGAACCCGACGCGCCACCGTGAACCGGTCGACCTCCTCCCCCGTCTCGGCGATCCCCCGCACCGTCAGCGTGGCCGTGCGCCCCTTCGCGGCGGGCGTCACGTCCACGCGCAGGAAGGAGTAGTTCAGGTACCGCACCCGCGACCAGGCGACCGTCTCCTTCTCCTGGACGCCGTCCTTGAGGCAGACGAAGGACGACACGGACTCGTCGTCCTTCTCATGCCCCTCGTACGACTCGTCGGCGCTGAACGCGTACAGGCTGCGGCCCGCCGCGCCCGCCGTCACGTACACGATGCCGTCCGTCTCGGGATAGGCCGTGCCGCCGATCGGCAGCTTCTTGGCGACCTCGCCGCCCTTGATGACGTCGGTGCGCTCGTAGACGTGGTTGTGGCCGTTGATCACCAGGTCGACGGTGTACTTCTCGAACAGCGGCACCCACTCCTGGCGTACGCCGCCCTCGGAGGCGTGGGCGGTCGCGGTGCAGTACGCGCAGTGGTGGAAGAAGACGACGACGAAGTCGATGTGGTCGGCGGCCCGGTACTTCTTGAGCTGGGCCTCCAGCCACTTGGTCTGGGTGCCGCCGGAGAGGCCGAGGTTGGCCGGGATCTCGAAGGAGATGTCGTTGGCGTCCAGCGAGATCACCGCGGTGTTGCCGTGTGTGAAGGAGTAGACGCCCGGCAGGTGCTTCTTGTCGGGCCCGTTGTCCGGGAGCGTGAAGCGGGCCTCCTCGCCGCCGTAGCCGTTCGGCGAGTACCAGGCCTCCATGTCGTGGTTGCCGTACGACACCATCCACGGCACCTGCTTGGCGACGGACTCGGTCTGCGCGAGGAACTGGTCCCACACGCGCGAGTCGAAGCCGGAGTCGGCGGACTTCCCCTGGCCAGCCGGGTCGGCGTACGCGATGTCGCCAGCGTGCAGGTGGAAGGCCGGGTTCTGGGCGAGGATCAGGCTGTCGTTGGCGAGCCCGTGGTAGCTGACGCCCTGGTCGCCGAAGGCCGTGAAGGTGAACGGCTCGGCGTGCGCGGGGGCCGTGGTGAAGGTGCCGAGGGTGCCCGCGAGGTGCGGGGCCGCCGGGTCGAAGCCGTCGTGGCCGACTCCGTAGTAGTACGTCCGGCCGGGGCGCAGCCGCGTCAGCCCGGCGTGCAGGTAGTACTGGGTGTGGTCGCCGCTCGCGCCGACACCGGCCGGCGTGAAGAGGGTGCGGACCTCGGCCTCGATCTTCCGGGAGAGGTCCCACGGGTGGGCGCCGACGCGGATGTACGGCTTCTTCACCGCGGCCGGGACCTGCCAGGAGACGGTCATCTCGGTGCGCGGGTCGGCGCCGTAGGCGAGGTGGCGGCCGAAGGGGGCGACGAGGGCGCCGTCGATCCTCTCGGCCCTGGCGGCCTGTGCGGGACCGGCCCCCTGCGCGGGGCCTGCCGCCTGCGCGGTCGCGCCCGGCAGGAAGGCCCCGCCCACGACGGCGCCCACGGTGACGGCGCCGCCTCTGATCATCGTGCGCCGGGAGAATCTGGTGTGCAGATACTCGTGCTGCTCGGCCAGGCTCATCCGCTCGGCCAGCTGCTCCGGGATGCCCATACGGGGAATGTCCATGACCCGAAAGGTGCTCCGGGCAGCCATCTCTCCGCGGGCCGCAGGATGAACGGGCCCCGAACAGCCTCCCATGAGAGTTTCAACAGGTCTCTGCCCGATATCGGGCAGGATTCTTGCGATTGCCCGCTCTTTACTCCAGGATCGTCGGGTGCACGACGAACTTGTCGATCATCTGACGCGCTCCTCGCCCCTCAGCCGGGGCGAGGCGCTGCGGGTGATCCAGGACGTACTCGCGTACTTCGACGAGTCGACCGAGGCGTACGTACGCCGCCGTCATCGCGAGCTCCAGGCTCAGGGCCTGGTGAACGCGGCGATCTTCGAACGGATCGAGGCGGACCTGAGGTACCGCGCGGTGGCGCCGCCCGAGCTCACGCTGAGACAGCTGCGCCGCATCGTCTACGGCTGACAGCCACGGCTGACCGCCGGAGCCGGGCGTGAGTCGTTTCGGCCGGCAGAGCCGTCTTGACCAGTAGAGCGTTTTGACCAGCAGAGCCGTTTCACCAACAGAGGGGAACCCAGGGACGTATGTGCGGGATCGTGGGATATATCGGCAGGCGTGATGTGGCACCGCTCCTCCTCGAAGGCCTGCAGCGCCTGGAGTACCGCGGCTACGACTCGGCGGGCATCGTCGTCACCACGCCGACGAGCGGCCGCCTGAAGATGGTGAAGGCCAAGGGCCGGGTCCGCGATCTGGAGGCCCGCGTCCCCAAGCGCTTCGCCGGCACCACGGGCATCGCCCACACCCGCTGGGCCACCCACGGCGCCCCCTCGGACGTGAACGCGCACCCGCACCTGGACGCCGAGGGCAAGGTCGCCGTCGTCCACAACGGCATCATCGACAACGCCTCCGACCTGCGCAAGAAGCTGGAGGCGGACGGCGTCGAATTCCTCTCCGAGACCGACACCGAGGTCCTCACCCACCTGATCGGCCGCTCCCAGGCCGAGACCCTGGAGGAGAAGGTCCGCCAGGTGCTGCGCCTGGTCGAGGGCACGTACGGCATCGCCGTGATGCACGCCGACTTCGCCGACCGCATCGTGGTGGCCCGCAACGGCTCCCCGGTCGTCCTCGGCATCGGCGAGAAGGAGATGTTCGTCGCCTCGGACATCGCCGCGCTCGTCACCCACACCCGTCAGATCGTCACGCTCGACGACGGTGAGATGGCGACGCTGAAGGCCGACGACTTCCGTACGTACACCACCGAGGGCACCCGGACGACGGCCGAGCCGACCACCGTGGAGTGGGAGGCCGCGTCGTACGACATGGGCGGCCACGACACGTACATGCACAAGGAGATCCACGAGCAGGCCGACGCCGTGGACCGCGTGCTGCGCGGCCGCATCGACGACCGGTTCTCCACCGTGCACCTGGGCGGGCTGAACCTGGACGCCCGCGAGGCGCGCCAGATCCGCCGCGTGAAGATCCTCGGCTGCGGCACCTCGTACCACGCGGGCATGATCGGCGCCCAGATGATAGAGGAGCTGGCCCGTATCCCCGCGGACGCCGAGCCCGCCTCGGAGTTCCGCTACCGCAACGCGGTCGTCGACCCCGACACCCTGTACGTGGCGGTGTCCCAGTCCGGTGAGACGTACGACGTGCTGGCCGCCGTACAGGAGTTGAAGCGCAAGGGCGCGCGGGTCCTCGGCATCGTGAACGTGGTCGGTTCGGCCATCGCCCGCGAGGCGGACGGCGGCATGTACGTGCACGCGGGCCCCGAGGTCTGCGTCGTGTCCACCAAGTGCTTCACCAACACCACCGTCGCCTTCGCGCTGCTCGCGCTGCACCTGGGCCGCACCCGCGACCTGTCGGTCTCCGACGGCAAGCGGATCATCGCGGGTCTGCGCAAGCTGCCCGGCCAGATCACCGAGATCCTCGACCAGGAGGAGGAGATCAAGAAGACGGCCGAGCAGTACGCCGAGGCCCGCTCGATGCTCTTCATCGGCCGTGTACGGGGCTATCCGGTGGCCCGCGAGGCCTCGTTGAAGCTCAAGGAGGTCTCGTACATCCACGCCGAGGCCTACCCCGCCTCGGAGTTGAAGCACGGCCCGCTCGCGCTCATCGAGCCGGCCCTGCCGACGGTCGCGATCGTCCCGGATGACGACCTGCTGGAGAAGAACCGCGCGGCCCTGGAGGAGATCAAGGCCCGCAGCGGCAAGATCCTCGCGGTCGCGCACCAGGTGCAGGAGAAGGCCGACCAGACGATCCTCGTCCCGAAGAACGAGGACGAGCTGGACCCGATCCTGATGGGCATCCCCCTCCAACTCCTCGCCTACCACACGGCATTGGCCCTGGGCCGTGACATCGACAAGCCGCGCAACCTCGCCAAGTCGGTGACGGTCGAGTAGTCGTCCCCGTCACGTGTGAACGGCTCCCCGTGTGTGCCACCTATGCACACGGGGAGCCGTTCTTTCAGGAGCCGGGTCCGCCCAGAACCCCGGCCCGCGGCTGCTCAGCCGGTTACCGTCATTCGCCGGCCGGCAGCACGTCGTGGAACCGCGGTGGGCCAGTGGGCCAGGAACGCCGTCGCGGCATACCAGGCCACGGCGCCCGCCACCACGGCGAACCAGCCGCCGACCTGGCCGATCGCCTCGCTGTCCCCGAAGCGCGAGACGGCGAGGAGCACGAGCGCGACGCAGAACAGCCCGTAGGTGGCCTGGGCGAGCACGCCGCCGCCCGCCGCCCCGAGCGTCAGGCTCAGCGCGACCAGAGCGAACAGCAGGAGGAAGAGCCCCGCGGCGTTGTCGGACACCGCGGTACCGGCGGTGACTCCCCAGTCGGCGGCCGTCGCGCCCCAGGTGAACCAGAGGGCACCGAGCCCCGCGAAGGCCGTACCGGTGGAGACATCACGGTCGCGGAAGGCGAACAGACCCGCGACGAACAGTGCGACGCCGCCGACGTAGGTGGCGAGGCCCACGGCGTCCGCCGCCGTCACACCGTCGATCACTTCGGTGTGGCCGAGGCCGAAGGCCAGCAGGGTCAGTCCGAGGGCGAGGAGACCAAGGGTCGTGATGGTGCTTCCCGCAGAGACGTCTTTGTCCACGGCGGGCTCCCTTCTTGCATGTGCTGTTGTGCGGTGACCGGTATATGCCCTTCACAAACGCACAAACACATCTACGCGCCGGTAAATTTGCCCGCTCCGGAAAGGGAGTTGACCGTGCCCACGGCTCATCTCACCTGGGACAACGGCGAGTTACGAAATGACAACGCCGGGGGCGCGGATCACGGGGACGGCGCGTGACTCACAGGGACGGCGCGTGGCTTACGGAATGACGACGACCGGGCGCTGCGCGCGCTTCGCGAGCCGGCCCGCCACCGAGCCGAAGATGCGGCCGACGATGCCGTGCGTGGAGCCGACGACGATCGCGTCCGCCTCGTACTCCCGCCCCACCTCTTCGAGTTCGTGGCAGATGTCGCCGCCGCGCTCGACGAGGATCCAGGGCACCTCGGCCAGATACTCGGCACAGGCGAGCTCAAGACCGAGCACCTCGGTGCGGTGATCCGGTACGTCGACGAAGACCGGGGGCTCGCAGCCCGCCCACACCGTGGTGGGCAGCCGGTTGGCGACGTGCACGATGATCAGGCCCGAGCCGGACCGGCAGGCCATGCCGATCGCGTACGCGAGGGCGCGCTCGCTCGATGTGGAGCCGTCGAAGCCCACGACGACGCCGTGCTTGAAGGCGGGGTCGCAGGACTGGCGTGTCTCTTCCGCCGCCAAGGGCTCGGCCGCCGTGGGATCGGCGACGGGGCGCTTGCGGTCCGCGGGTTCGAATTCGTGACCGGCCATGAGTGTCTCGGCGTTCGGATCCTCGTGGGTGGGACGACAGGTACGGCGGAGCTGTGTCCGGGAATCATCTTCCCAACCCCATACCCCCAAGGGTACGGCGGCACGCCTCCTCTGCCCAGATCCCGCTCTCGCCGCGGGAGGGTTCCAGGGAGCATGCCCGAGAGGGCGCCCGTAACGCAATGGTTGCTGCCCCGTACAGGCGGTTTGCACGGCGTTCACCGGACCGAGGGCGCCGGCGGGGCGCCCGGAGGCGGCCCGGAGAGGCCGGGAGCCCGGCCCGGGCCCGCCGTACCGCGACCCCGGGCGGGGACCGACGGCCCCTGATCCGTGACCGGTGGGTCGAACACGCGTTGAACACCCGTAAGCCACCGCTCCAGGGAGCCCCACCGTGTCCGGACGCCGTACCGCGCCCCAGCCCTCCTCCAGGCAGCCCGCCGCGCAGGACGCGGTGAGCGACGTGGTGCGCTGGGCCGCCTTCAGCTGCGTCCTGGTCCCCGTGGTCCTCGTCGGGTACGGCACCTCGCTGGCGGGCGCGGCCGGCACGGCCCTCGGCCTGGCCGCGGTGACCGGGGCGTGCCGGGTGCTGCTGCGCCGGTCCGAGCGGGGCGCGGCGCGGCTGCTCGCCGAGGAACGGTGCGTGGAGCGGCCGCGGGCCGAGGAACGGGCGCCGTATCACGGGCGGCACGGCAGGGTCGGTGCGGGAGCGCATCGAGGGGGCCGGCACGCCGGTGGAAATACGCCGGTTGACTGACCGGTTTCCGCGCACGCGCCCGTTGGTTTTCAGCCAACTTCTAGGCCCCACGCATGCCTTGGCCGAACAGGCCCCCACCCCCCGTTCGACCTGCACTGAAAGGGTCCCCGAGGGTGTCCGCACCCTACTGGGACCGGCCACGGAGACGAGGCGCACTTCCCTGTAGAGCCCACGAGTGCAACGCTTCGTGATCGAATGCTTCACGCCAAGTTGCCATGTCGACAATATGCCGAGTGCCGAACTGGCCACCCAGGCACCACGGGACACAGTAGATTCGATCTTGACGTCTTACGGCGGGGGACTCGTGCAGGACCGAGGGGAAACGTGCAGGAGCGACACAACCGAGGAGCCGCGACCACCGAGGGGGGCTTAGCAGGATGAGCCACGACTCCACTGCCGCGCCGGAAGCCGCGGCCCGGAAACTCTCCGGGCGACGCCGCAAGGAGATCGTCGCGGTGCTGCTGTTCAGCGGCGGCCCCATCTTCGAGAGTTCCATACCACTGTCGGTGTTCGGGATTGACCGCCAGGACGCCGGCGTGCCGCGCTACCGCCTCCTGGTGTGCGCCGGTGAGGAAGGCCCGCTGCGGACCACAGGGGGACTCGAACTCACCGCGCCCAACGGGCTTGAGGCGATCTCCCGGGCGGGCACGGTCGTCGTGCCGGCCTGGCGGTCGATCACCTCACCGCCGCCGGAGGAGGCGCTCGACGCACTGCGCCGGGCCCATGAGGAAGGCGCCCGCATAGTCGGGCTGTGCACCGGCGCCTTCGTCCTCGCGGCGGCGGGACTGCTGGACGGCCGTCCCGCGACCACCCACTGGATGTACGCGCCGACGCTGGCCAAGCGCTATCCGTCGGTGCACGTCGATCCGCGCGAGCTGTTCGTGGACGACGGCGACGTACTGACGTCGGCGGGCACCGCGGCCGGGATCGACCTCTGTCTGCACATAGTGCGGACGGACCACGGAAACGAGGCCGCCGGAGCGCTGGCCCGCCGACTGGTGGTCCCGCCCCGGCGCAGTGGCGGTCAGGAGCGCTATCTCGACAGGTCTTTACCTGAGGAGATCGGCGCCGACCCGCTCGCGGAGGTCGTCGCCTGGGCGCTGGAGCACCTCCACGAGCAGTTCGACGTGGAGACGCTGGCGGCGCGGGCGTACATGAGCAGGCGTACGTTCGACCGCCGGTTCCGCTCGCTGACCGGGAGTGCTCCGCTGCAGTGGCTGATCACGCAGCGGGTGCTCCAGGCGCAGCGACTCCTGGAGACGTCCGACTACTCGGTGGACGAGGTGGCGGGCCGGTGCGGTTTCCGCTCGCCGGTGGCCCTGCGCGGCCACTTCCGCCGCCAGCTCGGCTCGTCGCCCGCGGCGTACCGGGCCGCGTACCGGGCCCGCCGTCCGCAGAGCGAGAAGTCGGCGGACTCGGACAGCGCCCCGCCACCGCAGTCCGTACCGCAGGAGACACCCGTCCCGTTCCAGACCCGGCGTACGGCGGCGGCCCACGCGGTCGGCCCGGCGACGTCGTCCCTCTCCACGGAGTCGGGGCGGGCGGGCGCGGAGATGTACGCGGCGGGCCGGCCGAGCCTGCCGGGACAGCGCAGCGCGCCGTAGCCCCGCCGTAGCGTTTCCCCCCGGCCCCGGACCCGTTGTGGTCCGGGGCCGGGCGGCGTACGTACCCATTGCGTCCGGCTTGCGTGCGGCCCGCGTCCCCCGCGGACGCGTATCCGCGCATCTGTCGAGGTCCCGGGCCTGCCCGCTTGTGGGGGCGGGCCGTAGGGTGAACCCATGAACGATCGCATGGTGTGGATCGACTGCGAGATGACCGGTCTCTCGTTGTCCGACGACGCGCTCATCGAGGTGGCCGCGCTGGTCACCGACTCTGAGCTGAACGTACTCGGCGAGGGGGTGGACATCGTCATCCGGCCGCCGGACGCCGCACTGGAGACCATGCCGGACGTGGTGCGCCAGATGCACACCTCCTCCGGCCTCCTCTCCGAGCTTGCCGGAGGTACGACCCTGGCGGATGCCGAGGAGCAGGTCCTCGCCTACATCCGTGAGCACGTCAAGGAGCCGGGCAAGGCTCCCCTGTGCGGAAACACGGTGGGCACGGACCGCGGTTTCCTGCTGCGCGACATGCCCACGCTGGAGAACTACCTCCACTACCGCATCGTGGACGTCTCCTCGATCAAGGAGCTGGCCCGCCGCTGGTACCCCCGGGCGTACTTCAACAGCCCCGAGAAGAACGGCAATCACCGCGCCCTGGCCGACATCCGCGAATCCATCGTGGAGCTCCGCTACTACCGCGAGGCGGTCTTCGTCCCCCAGCCGGGACCCGACTCCGACACGGCCCGCACCATCGCCGCAAAGCACGTCCTACCTGCTCAGTAGTCCCCGCGTAAAGGCGGGAGCGAGCACCCCTCCGGACCCTGTACACTTTTTCTCGGCCGGTCGGTGAACCACTCGGAGAACCGCCGGTCATGGTGGGTGTAGCTCAGCTGGTAGAGCACCTGGTTGTGGTCCAGGATGCCGCGGGTTCAAGTCCCGTCACTCACCCTGACAAATCGAGGGCCGGTCCGCGAAAGCGGACCGGCCCTCGGTGCTTTCCGGTGACCGTGGGCTTCCCTCGCCACCCGGGGCATCTTGATCAGGTTCCCGGTAAGTACTGGACTGGCTCTCCCCGACCCGGCCACAGTGATGACCATGCTTGAGGCAGTGGTGGCCGTCGTCGGGGCCTTGGTGGGTGTGGTGGGGCTGGTGACGAGTTACTCGGGGCATCGGCACAGTGTCCGGGAGGCCGCGCGGGTGGCGTTGCTGGAGCGGGGGGTACGGGAGCGGGAGAGGGAGGCGGAACGGCAGGCCGAGCGGCAGGCGGAGGTTGTGCAGGCCTCCTTGGTGCAGGTCGTGATGAGCAGCCGGCCGTCGCCGCTCGCCGAGCAGTGGCTCAGCTGGGTCCTCCAGGCGACGAACAGAAGCGATCAGCCCCTCAGAGAGGTCGCGTTGAGCTACGGCGGCCGGCCGCTCCCGGCGAGCGTCGCGAACGGGCTTCTGCACGCCGGGCAGAGCCTCAGCGCGGACCTGCCCCCGAGCGACGTGCCCCACAACCCCGTTCTCGGCGTCGTGGAGTTCACGGACGCGGCGGGGGTGCGGTGGCGGCGGTCCGCCATGGGCGTCCTGGAACGGCGGCAGGCGGGCGGCGCCTGGGACGTTCAGCCGCCCAACGTGGCCCCGGCGGCCTCCCCCTTCCCGCAGCCGGGAGCGTCGTACAGGCAGGTGCCCCGGTCCAGGCAGGTGCCCCAGGGCTCAGGTGCACCACCGCGGCGCCGCAAGAGGCTGCCGCGCGCGGTGTCCGTCGTGATGGTCGTCGTCGGCGCGGTCCTCGTCGCGTGGGCGACGTGGTCCCTGACCCGATAGCCGACACACGGGCCGAATGAGTACGGCACGTCCGAGCCCCACGCCGTACGGCACGTCCGGGCCCCGCGTCGCACGGCGTATCCGGACCCCGCGCCACACGGCACAACCGGCCTCCCGCCGTACGGCACACCGGGACCCACGCCGCACGGCGCATCCGGACCCCGCGCCACGTCCGGACCCCGCGCCGCACGCCACGTCCAGGCCCCGCGGCACGGCACGGCACGTCCAACCTCCGCGCCGCACGGCACACCCGGACCCCGCGCCACACCCGGGCCCTGCGCCGCACGACACGTCCAGGCCCCGCCATACGGCCTGTCCCGTCCTCCGCGCCGCGCCCCGTCCCGGACCCGCGCCTCAGGACCGCTCGGCCCGCCCCGCCCGCTCTACGACGAAGCCCGTGCCACCAGCTCTGTCGGCAGTACCAGTTGTCGCCTCTCCAGTCCTCGGGACACCGCGGGGCGGCGGTCCGCGATCTCGTCCATCAGGAGGTCGAGCATCGCGCGGCCCATGTCCTCGATCGGCTGGCGCACACTCGTCAGGGGCGGGTCCATGTGGCGGGCGATGGCCGAGTCGTCGTAGCCGACGAGGGCCACGTCCTCGGGTATGCGGCGGCCCGCCTCGCGCAGCACCTGGCGGGCGCCGGCCGCCATGACGTCCGAGCCGGCGAAGACCGCGTCCAGGGACGGGCAGCGGTCGAGGAGCTCCTGCATCGCGCGCCGGCCGCCCTCCTCCGTGAAGTCGCCGGGGACGATGAGGCGTTCGTCGACCTTGTAGCCCGCCTCGCGCAGCCCCTCGCGGTAGCCGTCCACACGGCGCTGGGCGCCGAACACGTCGAGGCGTCCGGCGAGGTGGGCTATGGTGCGCCGGCCCTTCGCGACCAGGTGCTGCACGGCGTAACGGCCGCCGCCGAAGTTGTCCGAGTCGACGGACGGCAGCGTCTCGTCCACGGACCTGCGGCCGCTGATCACCGCCGGGATCTCCAGTTGGGACAGCAGGTCGGGCAGCGGGTCGTCCGCGTGCACCGAGACCAGCAGGACCCCGTCCACGCGGTGCGCCGCCAGGTACTGGGCCAGCCGGGCCCGTTCACGGTCGCTGCCCGCGAAGATCAGCAGGAGCTGCATCTCGGTGTCGGAGAGCGCCGCGCCCACACCCCGCAGCATGTCCGAGAAGTACGGTTCCGCGAAGAAACGGGTCTCGGGCTCGGGGACGACCAGGGCGATCGCGTCCGTGCGGTTGGCGGCCAGGGCACGGGCCGCCGTGTTCGGTACGTAACCGAGTTCCGCGACCGCCGCCTCGACCGCCGCACGGGTGGCGTCACTGACCCGCGGAGAGCCGTTGATCACGCGGGAGACCGTGCCGCGGCCCACACCGGCGCGCGCGGCGACCTCTTCAAGGGTCGGCCGCCCGCCGCTCCGGCTCCGCGCTCCGTGGACTGACATGGCCCGTCCTCCCGTCCGACACGGTTCACACCGCGTTTGGCCTGGAATCTAACAGTCTTGATCCGGACCGGCTCCGTACGGAGAGGGTCTCAGTACCCCGGTCTCAGCTCCTCGGCAACCACTTCGCCGGTTTCCGTGGCCCACTCTCCCGGCCATCGGTGCCGTTAGTTAACAGCCCGATAACCGAAGACATATCTCCGCGTCCCCACCCTTGACACCCCCGCGCGAACCGACGACTCTTCAACACATCACCTGTGGGAGCGCTCCCACAGTACCTGACACATACACAACCCGCACGTTCCCCGCCCGAGCCGCAGCTTGAACTAACGGGCCCAACAACGCAGTTGGCCGGGGGGTCGGCACGTCAGGCAACAGGAGGACGCAATGCGCACGAGTACCCGCGGGTCCCGCAGGATGATGACCCTCGCGGTCGTCGCCGCGCTGACGACGGGGCTGCTTGCCGGCTGCGCCGAGGACTCGGACGATGGCTCGTCGGATTCGGACAGCGGTAGCGGCGGCGGTGGCAAGACCACGCTGACCATCGGCACCTTCGGTGTCTTCGGCTACAAGCAGGCCGGCCTCTACGACGAGTACATGAAGCAGAACCCGGACATCACCATCAAGGAGAACGTCACCACCAAGACCGACGTGTACTGGCCGAAAACCTTGACCCGTCTGCAGGCCGGTTCCGGTACCGACGACCTCCAGGCGATCGAGATCGGCAACGTCACCGAGGCCGTGCAGACGCAGGCCGACAAGTTCGTCGACCTCGGCAAGGAGGTCGACAAGTCCCAGTGGCTGGACTGGAAGACCGCGCAGGCCACCACCAAGGACGGCAAGACGATCGCCCTCGGCACCGATATCGGCCCGATGGCGATCTGCTACCGCAAGGACCTGTTCCAGAAGGCCGGTATTGAGACGGACCGCACCAAACTCGCCGAGCAGTGGAAGGGCGACTGGTCCAAGTTCGTCGACCTCGGCAAGGACTACATGAAGAAGGCGCCGAGCGGCACCAAGTTCGTGGACTCCGCCTCCTCGGTCTACAACGCCTCGTTCGGTGGCGAGAGCGAGCGGTACTACGACAAGGACGACAACGTCATCTGGGACAAGTCCAAGGGCGTGAAGCAGGCCTGGGACGACGCCATGACCGTGGCGACCAGCAACATGTCGTCGAAGCTGAAGCAGTTCGAGGACCCGTGGAACCAGGCTCTCGCCAAGGGCAGCTTCGCGGCGGTGGCCTGCCCCGCATGGATGATCGGCTACATCCAGGAGAAGTCCGGTGAAGCCGGCAAGGGCAACTGGGACGTGGCGGCGGCGCCGACCGCGTCCAACTGGGGCGGCGCGTTCGTCGGTGTGCCGACGGCGAGCAAGCACCAGAAGGAGGCCATCGCGCTCGCGAAGTGGCTGACCGCCCCCGAGCAGCAGGCGAAGGTCTTCGCCAAGCAGGCGAGCTTCCCGTCGACCCCGTCGGCGTACCCGAACCTGAAGCCGCTTCCCGCGACCACGGAGTACTTCTCGAACGCGCCGATCACGCAGATCTTCTCCGACTCGGCGAAGTCCATCCCGACGCAGATCTTCGGCGCGAAGGACCAGCCGATCAACACCTCGATCAATGACATCGGCATCGTGCAGGTCGAGCAGAAGGGCAAGACCCCGGACCAGGGCTGGGACGCGGCCACCAAGGAGATCAAGGACGTGCTCGGCCAGTGACCAGCTCCAAGGAGGCTCTCGCGCGATCAGCGCCGAGCGCCGACGCCGCGCCCGGTGACCAGCCGGGCGCGGCGCGCCGCGCTCACGGTCGCGGTACACCGCCCCGGGACCCGAACTCCTGGCGCAGTCGGCTGTACCGCTGGGACATGAAGGCGTCGCCGTACGCGTTCATCGCCCCGTTCTTCATCTTCTTCGGCGCCTTCGGGCTCATCCCGCTGCTGTACACGGCCTGGTACTCGCTGCACAACGTGCAGCTGTCCAACCTGGACGGCCAGACCTGGGTGGGCCTGGACAACTACGAGAACCTGCTGTCCTCGGACTTCTTCTGGAACGCGCTGCAGAACACCTTCACCATCGGTGTGATCTCGACCGTGCCGCAGTTGGTCATGGCGCTCGGAATCGCGCACCTGCTCAACTACAAGTTGCGTGGCTCCACCGTGTGGCGGGTCGTGATGCTCACCCCGTACGCCACCTCGGTGGCGGCGGCGACCCTGGTCTTCGTGCTGCTGTACTCCTGGGACGGCGGCATGGTCAACTGGCTGCTGGACTTCGTCGGGGTCGACCCCATCAACTGGCGTGAGTCCGACTGGGGTTCGCAGTTCGCCGTCTCCTCGATCGTGATCTGGCGGTGGACCGGCTACAACGCCCTGATCTACCTCGCGGCGATGCAGGCGATCCCCGCCGACCTGTACGAGTCGGCGGCTCTGGACGGCGCGGGCCGCTGGCAGCAGTTCCGCCATGTGACGATCCCGATGCTGCGGCCGACGATCCTGTTCACGGTGGTCGTCTCCACGATCGGCGCGACGCAGCTGTTCGGTGAACCCCTCCTCTTCGGCGGGCTCAGCGGCTCCAAGGGCGGCTCCGACCACCAGTACCAGACGCTCGGCCTGTACATGTACGACCAGGGCTGGGTCATCGGCAATCTCGGCAAGGCGTCCGCGATCGCCTGGACGATGTTCCTGCTCCTGCTGATCGTCGCCGCGGTCAACCTGCTGATCACCCGACGGCTGAGGAAGTCGCAATGACCACACGTGAACTGACACCTCCTCAGGTGATGGATGCGGCGGAGAAGAGCGGCCGGGACGGCTCCGGGCGCCGCCGGCTGCTCGGCGCGGGCAAACAGATGCACGCGGGTCCGGTCACATACGTCGTCCTGGCCGTCTTCGCCCTCGTCTCACTGGCACCGCTGCTGTGGACGGTGGTCGCGGCCTCGCGCACCAACGAGCGGCTCGCCCAGTCGCCGCCGCCGCTGTGGATCGGCGGGAACCTGTTCAAGAACCTGGAGGCCGCGTGGGAGCAGGGCGGCCTCGGCACCGCGATGCTCAACAGCACGATCGTCGCCACGACCATCACCGTCGGTACGGTCCTGTTCTCCACGCTCGCCGGGTTCGCCTTCGCCAAGCTGCGGTTCAGGTTCTCCAACGTCCTGCTGCTGCTGACCATCGGCACGATGATGATCCCGCCGCAGTTGGCGGTCGTGCCGCTGTACCTGTGGATGAGCGAGCTGGGCTGGTCCAACCAGCTGCAGACGGTCATCCTGCCCACCTTCGTCAGCGCCTTCGGTACGTTCTTCATGCGGCAGTACCTGATCCAGGCACTGCCCGGTGAGCTGATCGAGGCGGCGCGGGTCGACGGCGCGAGCAGTCTGCGCGTCATATGGCACGTCGTCTTCCCGGCGGCGCGGCCGGCGATGGCCGTGCTCGGGCTGCTGACGTTCGTGATGGCCTGGAACGACTTCCTGTGGCCGATCATCGCGCTCAACCAGCAGAACCCCACCGTGCAGGTCGCCCTCAACTCGCTCGGCACCGGTTACGTTCCCGACCAGGCGGTGATCATCGCGGGCGCGCTCCTCGGCACGCTGCCACTGCTCATCGCCTTCCTGCTGTTCGGCAGGCAGATCGTGGGCGGGATCATGCAGGGCGCGATCAAGGGCTGAACCGCCCCGCGCCCGCCTGCCTCCGCCCGACGGAGCAGCCCCACGGTGCCCGGCCGGACGGCCTAGCCGCCGCGCCTGGTCGACGGGGCCGAGCCGCCACCGCCTCGGCCCCTCCCCCCTCCGACCCCACATCCCTGGTCTCCTACGACCTTTCCTCCCATGGGAGCGCTTCCATGCCTGAGCCTGTGACCTTTCCGCCTGCCTTCCTCTGGGGGGCAGCGACCTCCGCGTACCAGATCGAGGGGGCGGTGCGGGAGGACGGCCGTACGCCCTCGATCTGGGACACCTTCAGCCACACACCGGGCAAGACGGCCGGCGGCGAGCACGGTGACATCGCCAACGACCACTACCACCTGTACCGCGACGACGTGGCGCTGATGGCGGACCTCGGTCTGACCGCGTACCGCTTCTCGGTGTCCTGGCCGCGGGTGCAGCCGACGGGCCGCGGTCCCGCGGTCCAGCGGGGACTGGACTTCTATCGCCGCCTGGTCGACGAGTTGCTGTCCCACGGCATCAAGCCCGCGCTCACCCTCTACCACTGGGACCTCCCCCAGGAGCTGGAGGACGCGGGCGGCTGGCCGGAGCGGGACACGGCGCTGCGTTTCGCCGAGTACGCGCAGATCGTGGGCGAGGCGCTCGGCGACCGCGTCGAGCAGTGGATCACGCTCAACGAGCCGTGGTGCAGCGCGTTCCTGGGGTACGGCTCCGGGGTGCACGCACCGGGCCGTACGGACCCGGCGGCCGCCCTCCGGGCCGCACATCATTTGAATCTGGCTCACGGCCTGGGCACTTCAGCCCTGCGCGCCGCGATGCCCGCCCGCAACAGCATCGCGGTGAGCCTCAACTCCTCGGTGGTCAGGCCGAATTCGCAGGACCCGGCGGACCTGGCGGCGGTCCGGCGCATCGACGACCTGGCCAACGGGATCTTCCACGGCCCGATGCTGCACGGCGCGTACCCGGAGACCCTCCTGACCGCGACGGCCTCGGTGACGGACTGGTCGTACGTCCTGGACGGCGATCTCGCCCTGATCAACCAGCCGTTGGACGCGCTCGGCCTCAACTACTACACGCCGACGCTGGTCGGCGCCGCCGACCCGGCCGCGGACGCTCCGCGCGCGGACGGCCACGGGGCGAGCGAGCACTCGCCGTGGCCGGGCGTGGACGACGTGACGTTCCATCAGACTCCGGGCGAGCGTACGGAGATGGGCTGGACGATCGACCCGACGGGCCTGCACGAGCTGATCTTGCGGTACACGAGCGAGGCCCCCGGGCTCCCCCTGTACGTGACCGAGAACGGCGCCGCGTACGACGACAAGCCCGACCCCGACGGCCGCGTCCACGACCCGGAGCGGATCGCGTACCTGCAGGGCCACCTGGCGGCCGTACGCCGGGCCATCACCGACGGCGCGGACGTCCGCGGCTACTACCTGTGGTCCCTGATGGACAACTTCGAGTGGGCGTACGGCTACGACAAGCGCTTCGGCGCGGTGTACGTGGACTACGCGACGCAGGCCCGTACGCCCAAGTCGAGTGCCCTCTGGTACGGGGAGGCGGCCCGGACGGGGGCGCTGCCGACGGTGCACACCGAGTAGGTCATCTCTCCGAGTAGGCCATTTCCCAGGGGGAACGGGGGCGGGGGACGGGGCGCGGCACGCTGAGGGGGGTGCCGCGCCCCGCGCTCCACACGATGATTGGAAGGTCTGGGACACTTTACGGAGGTCGTACGTGTCCCAAACCTTCCAATCACTGCGATCCACCGCTTGAAGGGGGGCCGCCCGCACTGCAGCGGGCCGCCCGACATCGCTCCGCACAGCGCGGGCGCGGCCGTCGACCTCACCCTCGCCGACGCCGGTGGGCGCGAGCTGGACCTGGGCACGCGGATGAAAGCGGACCCGAAGGTTGCGCGCCTCCTCCCCGGCGGATGCCCTTCCCACCCGCCCTACGGATGCAGCGCCCCCTCCCCCACCACCCGAACCCCCGTCTCCTCCCCCGGCCGCACCGACACCGGTCCCGCCACCCTGATGCCGACCGGGGTGTCGTGGCCGGCGACCGCCACGGTGACCATGGCGTCGTGGCCGTAGAAGCACACGTCCGTCACCGTGGCCCGTACCGCGCCTGCCGTGTCCGGGCCGGTCAGGCGGAGTTGTTCCGGGCGGAGCAGTACCGTGCCGGCGCGGAGTCCGGCGGGCTGGGCAGAGAGCAGCGGTACGGTGCCCAGCGGGGTGGAGGCCGTGCCGTCGCCGTCGACCGTACCGGGGAGCAGGACCGCGTCGCCGACGAAATCGGCGACCCAGGGGTCGGCGGGGTGGCGGTAGAGGTCCTGGGGCGTGGCGCACTGGGCGACCCGGCCGTCGCGGACGACCGCGACGACGTCGGCGGTGGACAGGGCCTCCTGCTGGTCGTGGGTGACGAGGACGGCTGTCGCGCCGGTGGCGCGCAGCGCGGCCCGTACGTCCGCCCGTACCCCCGCCCGCAGTGCGCTGTCGAGGGCGTTGAACGGCTCGTCCAGGAGTACGAGTTGAGGACGCGGGGCGAGTGCCCTGGCCAGGGCGATGCGCTGTTGCTGGCCGCCCGACAGCTCGTGCGGCATGCGGTCGCCGTAGCCGGCCAGGCCGACCAGTTCCAGCATCTCCGCCGTGCGGCGCTTTCGTTCCCCCCTGTCCACGCCGGTCGGACCGGTCAGGCCGAAGGCCACGTTGCGCGCCACGCTCAGGTGCGGGAAGAGCGCGCCCTCCTGCGGCACGATGCCGACCGAGCGTCGCTCGGGCGGGAGATGAACACCCGGCCCTGTCAGGACCCGGCCGCCCACCCGGACCGTGCCCACATCGGCGCGCAGGAAGCCCGCGACGATGCGCAGCAGGGTGGTCTTCCCGCAGCCGGAGGGGCCGAGGACGGCGGCCAGGGCTCCGGCGGGCACGGTGAGGTCCAGCTGTTGGAGGACGGGCGCCCCTGGGCCGTACGACTTGGTCAGCCCCTCTACGTGCAGTTCGTTCCCCGTTACGAGCCGTTCGGTCATGTGCGGTGCCTGCCTAGGAGGTACGAGGGGACGGCGGCCAGCAGGATCAGCGCGGCGGCGTAGGGCGCGGCGGCCGCGAAGGATCCGGCGCCGGTCTCGGTCCACAGCCGGGTGGCTAGGGTGTCCATGCCGGTGGGGCGCAGGAGCAGGGTGGCGGGCAGTTCCTTCATGCAGACCACGAAGGTGAGCGCCGCGCCGGCCGCCACCCCGGGCGCGGCCAGCGGCACGGTGACCTCGCGCAGGACCTGCCACGGCCGCCGCCCCAGCGACCGGGCCACGTCCTCGAGGGCTGGCGGCGCCTGGAGCACGGCGGCCCGGGTGGCGGCCACCGCGACCGGCAGGAAGAGCACGGCGTACGCGCCGACCAGCAGCGGGAGCCGCTGGTAGAGCGGGTACGCGTACCGGACCGCGAAGAAGACCAGCGACAGCGCCACCGTGATGCCGGGCAGCGCGTGGCCCGCGTACGCCGCCTGCTCCAGCAGCCGTGCGCCGCGCCCCCGATACCGGGCGGCGATCACTCCGACCGGCAGGGCGAGGGCGGTGGTGAGGGCGGCTCCGGCCGCCGCGACTCCGAGCGTGGCCCAGGCGGTGTCCACGAGCCCGCCCAGGTCCCAGGTCGCCGAACTGCCGACCGCCAGCCAGTACCCGAGGGTGCCGAGCGGGAAGGCGACCGCCACGGCCGCCACCGCCCCGCACCACAGCAGCGCGAGCGGCCGCCACCTGCCGAGCGGGAGCGGAACGGCCGGGCGGGCGGCGCCGGTTCCGGTCCTGGCGTGCCCGGCGCGTCCGCGCGTACGGGCCTCGGCGGCGACCAGCGCCACCGTCATCACCACCAGCACCACGCTGAGCGCGGCGGCGGGCGTGCGGTCGAAGGAGGCGCGGTAGGAGGTGTGGATGGCCCGGGTGAAGGTGTCGTACCGCATCAGCGACACCGCGCCGAAGTCGGACAGGACGTACAGCGCGACGAGCAGCGCCCCGCCCGCGGCCGCCGGTCGCAGTTGGGGCAGGGTGACCCGGACGAACGTACCCAGCGGGCCGTGGCCGAGGGAGCGGGCCGCCTCCTCCTGGGCCGGGTCGATGCCGCGCAGTGCGGCGGCGACCGGCAGTTGGACGTACGGGAAACTGACCAGGGTCAGGGCGAGTGCGGCGCCGCCGAACCCGGCGAGCCCCGGTTCGGCGGACAGCCAGGCGAACGCGGCGACATAGCTGGGTACGGCCAGCGGCAGTGTCGCCAGCACCGACCAGGCGCGGGCGCCGGGCAGGGCGGTGCGCACGGTCAGCCAGGCCAGCGAGACGCCGAGTACCAGGCAGGCCGCCACGACCGCGGCGGTGAGGCCGAGGCTGCGGCCGAGGAGCTGGAGGGTGCGTTCGTCGGCGACGATCCGCCAGGCGAAGGCGGGTCCGCGTTCCAGGGCGCGGACGCCGAGGTAGCCGAGCGGGAGCAGGGCGAGGAGTGCGGCGGCGCAGGCGGGGACCACCAGGATCAGCGGTGGCCTGCGCCCGGCCGCCGTACGCGGTATCCGCCCGGCGGCCGGAGGCGTAGGGACCAGCCGTGGCCCGGCGGACTCCGGTGGCACGGTCCCCGTTGGTGTACTCACGCCGGTCAGACCAGTCCGACGTCCTGGAGCATGGCCTGGGTCTCCTGGACGGACTCCAGCTTGCCCAGGTCGATCTCGGGTGACTGGAGGGAGTCGAACGGCGGCAGGTCCTCGACCGTGCTCGTGACGCCCGCGGCCAGCGGGTACTCCTTGGTCTTGTCGGCGAAGTAGGTCTGCGCCTCCTTCGACAGCAGGAAGTCGACGGCCTTCCGGGCGGTGGCGCTCTGCCCGCTGTCCTTGAGGACGCCCGCCCCGGCCACGTTGATCAGCGCGCCGGGGTCCTTGCCGGGCAGGAAGTGCAGCCGGGAGCCGACCTTGTCCTCGCCCTTCTCGGCGACCCGCTCGTACCAGTAGTAGTGGTTGACCAGGCCGAGGGAGACCTCGCCGGCCTCGACCCCGTCCAGGGTGGCGAGGTTGTGCGCGTAGATCTTGGCGCCGTTGTCCTTCAGCGCCTTCAGCCACTCGCGGGTGGCCTCGTCGCCCTCCAGGACGCGCATGCCGGTGACGAAGGCCTGGAAGGAGGGGTTGGTGGGCGCGATGCCCACCTTGTCCTTCCACTCCGGCTTCACCACGTCGTGGACGCTGTCCGGAACCTCGTCCTCGGCGACCTCGTCCGGGTTGTACGCGATGACGCGGACGCGGCCGGAGAGACCGACCCAGTCGCTTTCGCCGCCCCGGTAGGACGTGTCCACCTTGTCGAGGGTGGCCTGGGGCAGCTTCTCCAGCACGCCCTCGTTCGAGAGGGCGCCGAGGGCCCCGGCGTCCTGGGAGAAGAAGAGTCCGGCCTTGGTGCGGTCGCCCTCCTCCAGGATCTGGGCGGCCAGTTCGGCGCTGTCGCCGTAGCGCACGTCGACCTCGGCGCCGATGGCCTTCTCCAGCTTGTCCAGGAGCGGCTTGACCAGTTTCTCGTTGCGGCCGGAGTAGATGACGAGGGAGGAGTCGCCCTCCGCCCGGCCGCTCTCGTCGTCGGAGCCGCAGGCGGCGAGGGCAGGGAGAAACAAACCAGCCGCGGCGAGCGCGGTGATCCGGCGAGCCGAGGGGCGTCGCATGGTGAGGAACCTTCCTGCGTAGCTCGCCTCTACGCCGCTGTCGCGTCGTCGGCCGGCAAGCGGCGAATCGATACTTTCAAGCCAACTGTGAACATGCTATGAATAAGGTAAAGCTTGCCTAAGCGTCAAGGGGCCTGTGCTAGCGGGACCTGTGTAAACGGCGGACGCTGGACGCTGCCGCGGAAAGGTCGCGCCCCGGTGATAGACCCCTCTGGCCCCCTCCGGGGCCCGTCCACTGGTCCCCTCCGGGCCCCGTCCACCGTCCGGCCCCCGCGCTCCGCGAGATCACGCCCCGCCGCGCCGCTTCCCACCAGGTCGCTTCCGTTCACTAAGCCGCCCGTACGGCGACCGCACGCGCACGGCGTGCCCTTCGCGCGCGACCTCGCGGCGCACGGCGACCGCATCGCCCTCTTCACACAAACGGGCGAACTCACCTACCGCGCCCTCGCCGAACAGGTCGCCGCCACCGCCGAACTCCTCGGCCCCGCCCGCCGGTTGGTGCTGCTGGCCGGCGCCAACCGGGCCGACGCCCTCGTCATCCACCTGGCGGCCCTCTCCGTCGGCCACCCCGTCCTACTGGTCCCCGGCGACAGCGACAGCACGGTCGGCTCGCTGACCACCGCGTACGACCCGGACGTGGTGGCCCGGCCGGACGCGGACGGCAACTGGACCATCGCGGAACGGCGCCGGGCCCCCGGGAGCACCGGGAGCGCCCACGCCCTCCACCCCGACCTGGCGCTGCTGCTGAGCACCTCCGGTTCGACCGGCTCGCCCAAACTGGTGCGGCTCTCCCACGAGAACCTCCAGGCCAACGCCGAGTCCATCGCCACGTACCTCGGCATCACCGACACCGACCGCGCGGCCACCACCCTCCCCCCGCACTACTGCTTCGGCCTGTCGGTCATCCACAGCCACCTGCTGCGCGGCGCCGGGCTGATCCTCACCGAGCGGTCGGTGTCGGACGCGGCCTTCTGGCAGGAGTTCCGCGCCGCCCGAGGCACCTCCCTGGCCGGGGTGCCGTACACCTTCGACCTGCTCGACCGGGTCGGCTTCGACCGGATGGAGCTGCCGCACCTGCGCCGCGTCACCCAGGCCGGGGGCCGCCTGGCGCCCGAACGCGTGCGGCGCTACGCCGAGTCGGGGCGCCGTCACGGCTGGGAGCTCTTCGTCATGTACGGGCAGACCGAGGCGACGGCCCGCATGGCCTACCTGCCACCGCACCTCGCCACCGAGCGCCCGGAGGCCGTCGGCGTACCGATCCCGGGCGGCTCCTTCCGCCTGTCCCCTGTGGACGGCATGGACAGCCACGGTCCGGACGTCGGCGAGCTCATCTACTCCGGACCGAACGTCATGCTCGGCTACGCCGAGACCCCCGCCGACCTCGCCCTCGGCCGCACCGTCCAGGAACTGCACACGGGCGACCTGGCCCGGCGCGCGTCCGACGGGCTGTACGAGATAGTCGGCCGCCGCAGCAGGTTCGCGAAGATCCTCGGCCTGCGGATCGACCCGCAGCGCGTCGAGACCCTGTTGGAACAGCACGGGGTGAGGGCCTACTGCGCGGGCGACGGGGACGCGCTGGCGGTGGCCGCGCTCGGCACGCCCGGCAGTGCGGGCGAGGAGGCCCGGGCCCGGCTCCGGCGGCTGGTCTCGGAGGGGTGCGGGCTCCCGGCCCGCGCGATACGGATCCGGGTCCTCGCCGAACTCCCGCGGCTCACCACGGGCAAACCCGACTACGAGGCCGTACGACGGCTGACGCGCCCGGCACCGGAGGAGGAGGCGGCCGGGCAGTCCCCGGCGGCGGCGCCCTCGGGGGACCTGCGCAGGCTCTACGCCGAGGTCCTCGACCGCACCGACGTCACCGAGGACAGCAGCTTCGTGAGCCTGGGCGGCGACTCGCTCTGCTACGTCGAGATGTCGCTGCGGCTGGAGGACGCGCTGGGCGGGCTGCCCACCGACTGGCACACGAGGCCGATCCGCGAACTACGGCCCGCGGCGGTGCCGCCGCAAACAGCGGAAACGCCCCCGGCCACAACGACGACGACAGAGCGGGCGACTCGACAGATACGGCTGACACGGCCGGCACGGCGGACATGGTGGTCCCGGAGATCTCCGCGTTCCCTGGGGACACGTTCCCTGGCGACACGTTCTCTGGAGACCGGTATCGCGCTGCGCGCCGTCGGGATCGTCCTCATCGTCGGCTCGCACATCCCGGTCTTCTCCGTCCAGGGCAGCGCCCACGTGCTGATCGGTGTCGCGGGCTTCAACTTCGCCCGCTTCCACCTGACCGGGGCCGGACGCCGCGAGCGCGTACGCCACCTGCGGCGCAGCATCGCCCGCATCGCCGTACCGAGCATGGTGTGGATCGCCGGCGCGGTCGCCCTGACCGGCCTCTACGACCCGGCCAACACCGTGCTGCTCAACAGCCTGCTCGACCAGGGGGCCGAGCGTCAGGAGTGGCACTACTGGTACGTCGAGGCCCTGCTCTACTTCCTCGTCGCCCTGGGCCTGCTCATGGCCGTACCGCTCCTCGACAGACTGGAGCGGCGGTACGCGTTCGGGGTGCCGCTGGCACTCGTGGCGATCGGACTGGTCGGCCGGTACGACCTGCTGGAACTGGCGCCCGCCCGCTTCCACCTGGGGCCCACCGTGGTCTTCTGGCTGTTCGCGCTCGGATGGGCGGCCGCGCGGGCGACCACCGCGCGGCAGAGGTCGGTGCTGACGGCGGCACTTCTGCTCACCGTGCCCGGGCTGTTCTCCGACCAGCCGCTGCGTACGGCACTCGTGACGGCCGGGCTCGCACTGCTGATCTGGGTGCCGACCCTGCCCAGCCTGAGCTCGCTCAACCGGATCGCGGGCGTGCTGGCCGGCGGCTCGCTCTACATCTACCTGACGCACTTCCAGGTCTATCCCCACTTCCGGGACGACTTCCCGCTCCTGGCCCTCTTCGCTTCGCTGGCGGTGGGCCTCGCGTACGCGGCCGTGGCGACCCGGGTGATGCGGTGGCGCCCCCTGACGGCACGCGGTTAACGGAACACGGACGGCGGTGGCGCCGGTGAGGCCACCGCCGCCGCGTCCGTGACCAGGGGCGCTCCGCCGGTGAAGTCCGTGAGGGGTCTGCCGTGTTCGACTCTCGCGGGGTGCGGGTCGGAGGCCGCGCGCCGGGTCAGTTCGGGGATGGGCAGGGGGCGGTCGGAGGCGACCAGCACGGCGTTGCCGAAGCGTTTGCCGCGCAGGACCGTCGGGTCGGCGACCAGGGCGAGCTCGGGGAAGACGCTGACGGCGGTGGCGATCTGGCCGCGCAGATGCGCGAGCGGCGGGCCGTCGGCGAGGTTGGCGGCGTACAGGCCACCGGCCTTGACGACCCTGCGTACGTCGGTGAGGAATTCGGCCGACGTCAGATGCGCGGGCGTTCGCGCCCCGCTGAACACATCCGCGATGACGAGGTCCGCCCAGCCGTCCGGCACCTTGGCGAGCCCCTCGCGCGCGTCGGCCGACCGCACCCGGATCCGGGCGTTGGGGTCCAACGGCAGCTCGCGGCGCACCAGTTGGACAAGTGCCGCGTCGCGTTCGACGACCTGCTGGGTGGAGCGGGGGCGGGTGGCGGCCACGTACCGGGCGAGGGTGAGGGCGCCGCCGCCGAGGTGCACGACGTGCACGGGCTTTCCGGGCGGGGCGACGAGGTCGATGACATGGCCGAGCCGGCGCTGGTACTCGAAATTCAGGTACGCCGGGTCGTCGAGGTCGACATGCGACTGCGGGGCGCCATCGATCAGCAGGGTCCAGGCCCGCGGCCGATCCCGGTCGGGCACCAACTCGGCAAGCCCACCGTCAACCCTCTCGACGACCGCCTCACCCCCGGCCCGCCTGCCGTCCGACTTCCCGCCGTCCGACCCTTTGTTCCTAGCCCTCGCCATCTGCCCATTATCAGGGGCACCACCTATAAGGGACGCGCCTGCAAGGGCGCGCCCCTAAGGGGCGCGGGGAACGGCGCGCCCAGCCCACGACAACCCGCAGACCACACACAAGCCCAACCCCCACAGACCTCCCCGCCAAACCTCAACGGCAGTTGTCCGCGGCCTCGATCAACCGAGCCGCCTCCCCCAGAGCAGCCCGCAACACAGCCGGATCCGTAGCCAGGTCCACGTCACCCGGCGGCAGCAGCCAGTCCGAGCCCTCGACAGGCGGCTCGGGCGGCGCGAGACGGACACCGCGCCCCTCGGTCTGGGTACACGTACTGCCCGGTACGTCCCAGGCGTCGGCCGTACCCGGCGGCACCAGGAAGCCCAGCGTGTCGCAGCCGTCGTCGTGCAGGACGGGCCCGACGGCCTCCGCCGAGGCACCCCGGCGCAGGATGTCGACGGCCTCCAGACCCTGCCGCGTGGGAACGGTCACGAGATCGCACGGATCCTCCGGCCGCCCACCCAGCCCTTCACCGCCCGGCGGGATGCCGTACTCGGGGGCCGGTCCGTGCCCCGCCGCGGAGAGCGGCGTACAAGGATCGATGCTCTGCCTGGTCTCCATCCTGACCTCCACCACAGAACCCTCCTCGATCGAACCCACCGCATGGTTCAACGCTCCTGAGCGTCAACGGCTACGGCGGAACTCGGCCGCAAAGGATGGCAGTTCATGGCAGATCGTGGATGAGATATCCGGTTTGTAGCCAAACTCCGCGTGGTGGGTTCGTCACAGCGGGTACGTTCATGCCCGCCGGAAGCCGAACACGACACGAACTGTCGACCGACCCGACCGACCCGGACCGACACGATCGGCGCGGTCGACCGACAGGTCAACTCGTCCTGGTTCCGGCATGGTTCGACGGTTCGCGAGAGAGGGCCCGGCCATGGCGTCGTCAACGGTGACCTCGTCGTCCACGTCACCTCGGCCACCGCGGCCGAACCTCGTCTTCCGGCGGCTGCGCGGCCAGCGCTCGCCGGGCGAGTTCGCCGCCGCGGTGCGCCGGGCCGCCCGGGACATCGGCGAGCAGGTCAGCTGCGACGCGCGCTACATCGGGCGGGTCGAGGCGGGCGAGATCCGCTGTCCCAACTACGCGTACGAGCGGGTGTTCCTGCACATGTTCCCCGGCCGAACACTGACCGACCTGGGGTTCGCGCCCCGCTCGACGGTACGCGGACGGGGGGCGCGCACCACCGAAGGGGCGCTCCCGACTCGCACCACGAGCCCGATGTCCGCCCCACATGAGACACACGGGGCGCACGAGCCGTATGACACGTACGACACGCATGACCCGCACGAGAACGACGATCAGAACAACGAGGAGAGCGACGTGCAACGTCGCGCATTCATGAGCGGCGGTACCGCCACCGTGGCGGCCGTCTCGCTGGGGCCCCTGGGGCTCGCGTTCAGCGGTGGCGGCGTCGCCGCGGCCGCGGCTCCTTCCGTGCGCCGGGCCGGCGAGGCCGAGGCCGGGGCACTCGAAGAGGCCGTACGCAAGATCCGGCTGCTGGACGACCGGCACGGCGCCGACGGCCTGTACCGAAGAGCGGCGGCTCCGCTGCGGTCCGCGTACGCCCTGCTGGACGCGGGCGCGACCCGGCGGGCGACGGCCGAGCGGCTGCACACGGGGGCCGGTGAACTGGCCATCTCGGTGGGCTGGCTGGCGCACGACTCGGGGCGTTTCGAGGACGCGCGCTCGCACTACGCGGAGGCGCTCGCGACCGCCCGGGTGGCCGGTGACCCGGCCCTGGAGGCGCACGCCTTCTGCAACACGTCCTTCCTCGCGCGCGACGCGGGGCGGCCTCGGGAGGCGGTGCGGGCGGCCCAGGCGGCGCAGTACGCGGCGCGTCCACTGGGCTCGGCCCGGCTCATGTCGCTGCTCTCGCTGCGCGAGGCGGGCGGCTGGGCCGGGCTCGCCGACCGCACGGGCTGCGAACAGGCACTGGCCCGCGCGCAGGCGCTGTACGGACGCGGCCCCTGTGACGCCGATCCGGAGTGGATGAGCTTCTACGGAGACGCCGAACTGGCGGGCCTGGAGGCCCAGTGCTGGTCGACCCTGGGCGACTGGCCGCGCGCGGCCCACCAGGCGCGGCGGGCGGCCCGGCTCCAGGACCCGCACTTCACCCGCAACATCGCGCTCTACACGGCCGAGCTCGCCGACGACCTGGCCCGCGCCGGACATCCCGACGAGGCCGCCGCGGCCGGACTGCGCGTCCTGGACCTGCTGGACGAGGTCCAGTCGTCCCGGGTGCAGACGATGCTGGCGGGGACGGCCCGGGTGCTGCTGCCGCACCGCCGCGCGTCGGGGGTGTCGGACTTCCTCGAACGGCACGGGGCGATGCCGCGCTCGGCGTAAGGTCACGCCGGAAACGCGCCCTACTGGGTCAGGTGGCCGCAGTCGTTCCAGGCCTCGATCGCGGGCTCTCCGTAGGCCCAGCCCAGGACCGACAGGGACGTCGGGTTGAGGCGGATGCGGGCCGCGAAGTCGAGGTCCAGGCCGAGCCAGCGGGCGCCGATGGAGCGCAGAATGTGGCCGTGGGCGAATATGAGGAGATCACGATCGGCGGAGCGGGCCCATTCGACCACCTCGTCCGCGCGCGCGGAGACCTCGGCGAGCGTCTCGCCGCGGGGCACCCCGTCACGCCAGATCAGCCACTCGGGCCGGGAAGCCCGGATCTCGTCGGGGGTCATGCCCTCGTAGGCGCCGTAGTCCCACTCCATGAGCGTGTCCCAGGTGGTGGCCCGGTCGCCGAAGCCGGCGAGTTCGCACGTCTCACGCGCGCGTGCCAGCGGACTGGTGCGCACCTCGACTCCGGGCAGCCCGTTCAGCGGCGCCCGGTGCAGGCGCTCGCCGAGCAGCTTGGCGCCGCGCCGGCCCTCCTCCAGGAGCGGGATGTCGGTCCTGCCGGTGTGCTTGCCGGACAGCGACCACTCCGTCTGTCCGTGCCGGGCCAGCAGGATGCGCGGTGCCATGAAGGGGGCCTTTCCGGGAGACGGTCCGGGAGACAGGACGGCCGGAACGAGGGTTGGATCAGTCCATCATCGCGCACCGGCGTCCGGAGCAACCCACTGGGCGATCTCTGCGTCTTTGAGCACCAGGGGCGCCCCCTCGGGGCTTTCGCGTACACCGTAAATTGGCTGGCCTGTGTCACGACGGCCAGGGAAGCTGGAGGGGGAGGGATCGGATGCTGCGGACCGATGTACCACGCACCGAGGCGGCACCACGCACCCGTCTCCGCTGGTGGACCGAGCTGCCCATCATCCTGCTGGTGTACGGGGCGTACTCGGCGGGCCGGCTGCTCGCGCGCGGGGATGTGACCAGCGCCGTCGACCACGGTCTGGCGATCCTGCGCGTGGAGAAGATCTTCTATCTCAACGCCGAGCACCCGCTGAACCGTCTCTTCACACGTGAGCCCTGGATCGGCATCCCGGCCGACTTCTGGTACGCGTCGCTGCACTACATGGTCACGCCCGCCGTCCTGATCTGGCTCTTCCGGTCCCGGGCCGTGCGCTACCGGGCCGCCAGGACCTGGCTGATGACCTCCACGTTCATCGGCCTGATCGGCTTCACGCTGCTGCCGACCTGCCCGCCGCGGCTGCTGTCGGCGAGCCACGGGTTCGTCGACACGATGGCCCAGTACAGCGACTACGGCTGGTGGGGCGGCGAGGCGAGCGCGCCGCGCGGGCTCGGCGGCATGACGAACCAGTACGCGGCGATGCCCAGCCTGCACGTCGGCTGGGCGCTGTGGTGCGGCGTGCTGCTGTGGCGGTACGGCGGCACCCGGCTGACCAAGGTCGCGGGCGTCGCGTACCCGTTGATCACCACGATCGTGGTGATGGGCACCGCCAACCACTACTTCTTCGACGCGCTCGCGGGCGCCGTCGTCATGGGGATCGGGCTGCTGCTGACCCGGCCGGTGCTGCGGGCCGCGGACCTGCTCCGGGCGCGGTTCGGGGTCCGGCGACTCGCACCGGTCACGGGTGGCTCGGGCGTCGCAGGTTCCTCAATTGTCAGTGCGGGGTGCCAGACTTCCACGGGTGAGCAACTTCCCCGACCGCACAAGGTCCGTGCCGCCCCGGGCGCCGAGCAGGGAGCCGAACAGGGAGCGAGTCCCACAGCGGAGGACGGCGCTCCGGCAGCGGCTCGCTGAGCTGCGCGGTCCTGCTGTTCCGCCGCAGCCGCTCGACGCGCGCGCCCTCGCGGCGCTCGCCGCGAACCCCGGTTGCAAGCGGCGCGCGATCCTCGACGGGGCGGGGGTGAACAAGGCGGCGCTGGCGAGTGCGCTCGGCTCGCCGTCGGCGTTCGGGCAGTCGCAGTTCGCGTTCATGCGGGGCAACGCCTTCGAGGCGCGGGTCAAGGCCGACGGGGGCGCGGAGCTGCTGCGGCTCGTGCACGAGAAGCTCGACGCCGGGGCCGTGCCGCCCGCGGCCGGTGTCGTTCCCGACCTCACGGCCGTCGGCCCCGAGGGACGGACGGCCCGTACGGCGCTGGCGCTGCGCGAGGCCACCGCGGCGGGCGTCTGGACACTGCTCGACCACCCCTTGCTCGCGCTGGACGTCGCCGGCTCCCCCGCCTTCCTGGAGCCGGACGCGGTGGTCGTGCACCCCGACGGCAGCTGGACGGTCATCGAGATCAAGTCCTTCCCGATGCTGGACGGTTCGGCGGACGCGGCAGAGGTGGGCGCGGCGGCACGGCAGGCCGCGGTGTACGTACTGGCGCTGGAGCGGGTCGCGGCGCGGCTCGGTGCGGGGCCGGAACGGCCGGATGGGCTCGAACGGCCGGATGGGCTCGAACGTCCAGAGGTGCCAGAAGAGCCTGAGGTGCCTGAGGTGCCGGAAGGGCTCGCTGGAGACGAGGGGGCGACCGTGCTCGGCCCCTCGGGCCCCCGCGCGCGCGTCCCCTCGACACCGGCCGGGGCCCCCGGCAAGCCGAGCGCCCAGGACAGCGCCCCCGCGCCCGTGGTCCGGCACACGGTGTTGCTGGTCTGTCCCAAGGACTTCTCCAACCTCCCCACCGCCTCGGCGGTCGACGTCCGCAAGCAGCGGTCCGTGACCCGCCGCCAGCTGGAGCGCCTCACTCGCATCGAGGACATCGCCGACTCCCTCCCGGAGGGCACCTGCTTCGCCCCCGAGCTGCCTCCCGAGGAGCTGACCTCCGCGGTCGAGTCGGTCCCCGCGACGTACGCCCCCGAGTGCCTGTCCGCCTGCGAGCTGGCCTTCCACTGCCGCGACCGCGCTCGTGCACAGGGCGCGGTGACGTCCCTGGGCCGCTCAATGCGGGCGGAACTGGGCGGCCTGACGGCGGTCGGCGACGTACTGGCAGCGGCCCGCGGCGAGTCCGGCGACCCGACCGACCCGGCGGTGGCCGCACTGCGCAGAGCGGCGGAGTTGCGCACGGAGGCGCTGAGCGGTCGGGAGAGGCCGCGGGCCGGGACATCGGAAGGTGCGACGTGCTGAGCCCATTCCAACTCCGGTGCGGCAGGCGCCCCTTCAGGGGCGCGGGGCGTGACATTGTGCGGCTCCGCCGCGTGGGCGCGACCAGCCACAACGGCCCCACACGCGATACACCGGCCCGCGAGGAGCGCCCCGTAAGGGGCGCGGGGAACTGCGCGACAAGCCACGACCAACCCGCAGCTCACGAACTACCGGCGGGAGCGCCCAGCGGCAAGCACTCGGCACGCCGCAGTACCGCCGCGACGGGCCAGAAGGGAGCCGCATGTCCCTGATCACCACCCTCGCCCGCCTCGAAGCAGTCGACACCGGCCGAGCCCAACCCCTCACCACAGTCCGCCACCGCCACATCTCCGAACACCCGCTCGTCTTCGTACCGCTCACCACCGCCGGTGAGGCCGGCGCCCCACTGGGCGCACTGGTCGGCACCGACCGGGACGCACCACGGCTGCTCGTCGTACCGCAGCCCCGGGACCGCGACCTACGGTTCGCGTTCCTCGCCGAGCTCGCGGATATCGTCCTGCCGTACATCGACTCGTACGCGCTGAACGTCGAGGCCGCCGAGCGCAACGAGACCGATCCGGAGACCGGCAAGCGGGTCAAGGTCGAGGTCGAACTGTGCGCGGACGCACCGCAGTTGATCATGCCGAGCCGCGCGGGTACCGACTTCGTACGGCTGCTCGGGCGCTCCATGCGGTTCCGGCGCACCGCCGAGCAGGACCCGGAGACGCCGTATCCCGCGCCGCCGCACGTGCCACTGCTCGGGCGGTGGCTGACGCACTACGGGGAGCGGGCCCGAGTACCGGGTTCGGCGCTGCTCCTCGCCCTCACGGACCTGCTGTCCCGGCACTGGGCGACCGGGCAGAGCAGCCTGGAGGACCAGCACCTCGGGGCGCTGCTCGCCTGGATCGACCCTCCGGAGGGCGAGTCCGGCGCGGCGGCCGCGCTGGGGGCCGAGCTCCGGCGGGACGCCAAGGGACAGCTCGTCTGCCCACCCGCCGGCCCCGCCACGGACCCGGCCTTCGACAACAAGCTGCTCGCCCCCGCCATCGAGCGCTACGACCGCGCGCGTACGGCACTCGCGGCCGCCGAGGACGGCATCGAGGCGGACGACCGGCTCGGCGAACTCACCGCCGCCGAGCGGCAGATCCGCGACCTGGTGGCCAGCCGCACCCGCCCCACCTGGGACGCCGTGTGGCGCGGCCTCGACCTGCTGCGCGCCCTGCCCGAGGGCGCCCACGCGGCCGACCGGTGGACCCGCGACCGCTGGTCGTTCACCGGCCACCGGGACCGCGTGCTCGCCGGAGAGCCCCCGCAGCCGCGCCGCGACGACGCGGTCACCGCGGCCAACAAACTGGCCACGCGTGAGCGCGAACAGGCCCGCCTGGAAGCCCAGGAGGCCCTCGACGACCCGCTCGTCATGGCCGGGCGGCGGCTCGCCGGCGAGGCCTTCGCGGGCGAGGTCACCGATGTCGTGATGGCGTACAGCGAGGGGAAGCGGCCCAGCCCGCGCCCCCTCGTGACCGTCCGCACGGACGACCGCCCGCACCTCGGCGAGCGCGCCAAGGTCTACCGCTCGCTGGGCGGGAAGCCGCAGGCAGCCGAGTTCGTGGCGTACGAGGGGTCCGAGAGGGCTGAGGAGTCCGAGGGGTCCGAGGGGTCTGAGAAGGCCGCGGATGAACTGGGCGGCTTCCTCGTCGTGCTGCGTGTCGTCGACAAGATGGGCCGCGGCAAGGAGCCCGAGGCCGGATCCGTCCCGGAGAAGGGCGACCGCCTCTGCTTCACGCTCTTCGAACACGAGCAGCGGGGCGGGCCGAAGCTGCCGGACCCGGAGGAGACCCCGTGGACACACGGCGGACCACCGGGTGACCCGTCCGCCCCACCAGCCGCCCCGCCGCCCGACCCGGTGACCGAAGAGGACGTCCTGTGACCACCCGTGCCGACGTGTTCGACCCCGGCGCCGAGGCCGCCCGCGCCACCGACGCGATCCTGCGCGACACGCTGCACGGGACGCACCGCGGGGTCGTGGTCGACTCGCCGCCCGGCGCCGGCAAGTCCACGCTCGTCGTCCGTGCCGCGCTCGAACTGGCCGAGGCCGGACGCCCGTTGATGGTCATCGCGCAGACCAACGCGCAGGTCGACGACCTGGTCCTGCGGCTCGCCGAGAAGAACCCCGAGCTGCCCGTCGGCCGCCTGCACAGCAGCGACGCGGACCCGTACGACAAGGCGCTCGACGACCTGCCGAACGTCCGCAAGTCCGCCAAGGCCGGGGACCTCGCCGGGCTCGACGTCGTTATCTCGACGGCCGCGAAGTGGGCGCACGTCAAGGGCGTCGAGCCGTGGCGGCACGCGATCGTCGACGAGGCGTACCAGATGCGGTCGGACGCGCTGCTCGCCGTGGCCGGGCTCTTCGAACGGGCGCTGTTCGTGGGCGACCCGGGCCAGTTGGACCCGTTCGCGATCGTCGGCTCGGAGCAGTGGGCGGGGCTGTCGTACGACCCCTCGGCCTCCGCCGTGACGACACTCCTCGCCCACAACCCCGAACTCCCCCAGCACCGCCTGCCCGTCTCCTGGCGGCTCCCCGCGTCGGCGGCACCGCTGGTCTCCGACGCGTTCTACCCGTTCACGCCGTTCCGCAGCGGCACGGGCCACGGCGACCGCCGCCTCGACTTCGCGGTCCCGTCGGACGCTTCGGGCCCGGACCGGGTCATCGACGAGGCGGCGGAGACGGGCTGGGGCCTGCTGGAACTCCCGGCCCGGCACACACCCCGTACGGACCCCGAGGCGGTACACGCCCTCGCCCAGGTCGTACGCCGCCTGCTGGACCGGGGCGGTGCGGCGACCTCGGAGCGCTCCCCCGACCCGGCGCCCCTGACGGCCGACCGGATCGCCGTCGGCACGGCACACCGGGACCAGGCGGCGGCGGTCCGTGCGGCCCTGGCGGACCTGGGCGTTTCGGAGGTGACCGTCGACACGGCGAACCGTCTCCAGGGCCGCGAGTACGACGTGACCGTCGTCCTGCACCCCCTGTCGGGCCGCCCGGACGCGACGGCGTTCCACCTGGAAACGGGACGCCTGTGCGTCCTGGCGTCCCGCCACCGCCACGCCTGCATCGTCGTCTGCCGCGCCGGCGTCGCAGACCTCCTCGACGACCACCCGTCCACGGAACCGGTCCAGCTCGGCGTCACGGTGAAATTCCCTGATGGCTGGGAGGCGAGCCATGCGGTGCTGTCGCATCTGTCCGAGCACCGGGTGGCGTGGGGATCGTAAGGGCGTGCGGGGTCTCGTAGAGGGGCGTGAATCAGGGCCGGTCAGGTGGGCCCTGGGCCCTCTTGCGCGGTCAAGGGACAATGGACGGTGGCTCATCCACACGGACGGGCCGACCACCGTACGAGGAGGAGAAGTCATGGCGGAGCCCACGCCGCGTCGGAACGAGCCGCGGCTTCGCCCCGCGCCGCTGCTCTTCGAGCCCGCGGAGGCCGGCGCCGATCCTGAGCACTTCTTCGACCTGGAGTCGATCGACGACCCCCGGGCGCTGCTGGCCCGGGCCACGGAACTGACGCACGCGTTCCGGGCGGCCACCGACCGTGCCGTCGAGTTCCAGGCGATGGCCGCGGCGCAGCTCGCCGATCCCCGGCGGTTCGACCGGCTCACGCCCGCGGAGATCGCCGAGCGGGCCGAGTGGACCGAGGACTACGCGAAGAAGATGGTGGAGTTCGGGCGCGAGCTGCTGCGCGGCGCGGACGCCGAGGGGTACGCCGACCCGTTCTGAGAGGCCGGCCTCGTCCAACGCGCGAACTCCCTCGCGAGCAGCGCCACCGGGAAGCCCCGGCCCACGGTCCACCAACACGTCGAGGCCCGCTACGGCCTCGACCGGGACCGGGAGCCGGGGCGAGAACCCGGAGCCGGAAGCCGGAAGCCACGGGAGCGAAAGCCCGCGGCCGCGGGCCGCAGGAGCCAAGGCCGGGCGGGAGGCATGGGAGCCAGAGCCTGGAGCCACGAGAGCCGTGAACCGGGAACCCGGCGCCAGGAGCCCGGAATCCGAACCGGCAACCAGAAACCCGGTGCCGGGAGTCTGGAACCCAAAGCCGGGAACCCGGAGCCCCGGGAACCTGGAGCCAGGAACCGGGACCCGGTCGCCGGTCGCCGGTCGCCGGTCGCCGGTCGCCGGGACCCGGTCGCCGGTCGCCGGTCGCCGGTCGCCGGTCGCCGGTCGCCGGGACCCGGTCGCCGGTCGCCGGTCGCCGGTCGCCGGTCGCCGGTCGCCGGTCGCCGGGCGCCGGTCGCCGG
>NZ_JBFAHW010000032.1:0-102379 GCF_040654355.1 Streptomyces sp. NPDC050704
GGACCGCACCCACCCCCACTACGCATGTTGGCCCGCCACTGGGGGGGGCCGCCCCTCCTCATGAGATCAACGGGAGATCAACCGCGGCAGGACGCGCCTGCCGCCGTGATCACAGCGCGCGGACGCGCGAAGCCTGCGGGCCCTTGGGGCCCTGCACGACCTCGAACTCGACGTGCTGGTTCTCCTCCAGGCTGCGGAAGCCCGAGCTGTCGATCTCCGAGTAGTGCACGAAGACGTCCGGTCCGCCGTCGGCCTGGGCGATGAAGCCGAAGCCCTTCTCGGCGTTGAACCACTTGACGGTGCCCTGAGTCATTGCTGCTCCTTACAGGGGCTGGGTGAGGACTCGCACCGTGCGAGATCCCCGGCCGGTTAACGACGCGGCTGCTCCAGTTCCCTGGAAGACAAGCTTCGCGCCCGCAACATCGTTCTCTGCGAGCATGCGACTGACACAAACACACACATAAAACTACGACCACCTGCTACAACCGAGCCGCTGCCGGATTCATTCCCGCCCGCAGGATCAATGTTCGCGCCAACTTGATCCGTACACCCACACCCGGGTCAGACCGACAGGCCGTGGGTCCAGGCGCCGGCGAGCATGGTAGCGTACACCGGCATGTCGCGCAGGCTCCGGGCGTCCGCGGTGAGCGGGTCGGTGTCGGTCACCACCAGGTCCGCCCGGTCGCCGACCCGGATCAGCCGGCGACCCTGGGCGGATCCGGCGAGAGCGGCCGCCACCGGTATCCGCTGCTCCGGATGCCAGGCCGGGCGCTCGTCGCCGGTCCGGGTCACGGCGGAGGCGATGGTCAGCCAGGGGTCGAGCGGCGCCACGGGGGCGTCGGAGCCCAGTTCCAGGACGGCTCCGGCGGCGAGCAGGTCGGCGAAGGCGTAGGCCCGGTGGGTCCGTCCCGCCCAGTGACGGTCGGCGACATCCCGGTCCTCCACGGCGTGGGTGGGCTGGATCCCGACGGTGACGCCCAGCTCGGCGAAGCGCGGGATGTCCTTGGGGGCGAGCAGCTGGCCGTGCTCGATCCGGCCGTGGCAGCGCACCGCCTCGAAGGCGTCGAGGGCCATCTCGTTGGCGCGGTCCCCGATCGCGTGGACGGCGGGGACCAGTCCGTGGGAGGAGGCCCGGCGCAGCAGGGAGACCAGTTGCCGAGGAGTCAGCTCCTCCAGTCCGTGGGAGCCGGGGTCGCCCGGGACCGAGCCCGGATACGCCTCGTGGCACAGCGCGGTGCGGGTGTTGAGCGAGCCGTCGGTGAGCAGCTTGAACGGTCCGACCTCCAGCAGCCCTCCGGGAGTGTCCAGTATCCGGCCGGTCCGCAACCCGCCGCTGATCGCCGCCTCCAGGTGCGCGGGCCAGATGGCGGCCGCCACCCGCAGAGGCACGGTCCCGCCGGCCATCCGGCGGGTCCAGTCCGCGATGTTGTCGGCGTACTCGAAGTCGACGATGCCGGTGATCCCCCGCGCGGCCGCGGCGGTGCAGGCGTCCCGCACCCATTGGTCCGTCAACTCCGCCGGCGCGGAGGGCAGTTTGACCATGGCCTCGATGCACTCCTGCTCGCGCAGCAGGCCGGTGGGGTGGTCGCCGCGTTCCACCAGCGCGAGTCCGGCCGAGTTGAGCCAGGCGGAGTGCAGGTCCATGCCGATCAGCAACGCTGGGCGGTCCGGGACCACGGCGTCCAGCAGGTCCTTGTGCGGCGCGTCCGGCCACAGTCCGTCGCGGAAGCCGAAGCCGATCATCGCTTCGCCGGTCGGCAGGGCGGCGGCCCGTTCGCCCGCCGCCTGCGCCGCGGCCCGCGCCGAACCGGCTCCGGATACGTCCAGCCTGCGGCGCATTCCGGCCCACTGGACCATGTGTACGTGCGAGTCCCACAGGCCCGGCAGCAGGGTACGGCCGTCGAGGTCGAGGCTCTGTCCGTCGGCGCGGGGTGCCTCGCCCGGCGGGTGGACGGCCGTGACGAGGCCGTTCTCGATCCGGACGTCGCTCAGTGGCCCGCCCGCGCCGAGGTGGACCCGGCGCAGGGTGGTCGGCGGGGCGGTGGCGAGGGCGGCCGTCGTGGTGGTCGTCATCGCGGTGGTCACGGTGCTCACGGCTTCCTCCGGATGTCGCGCATGGCGCGGGCTAGGTCGGGATGGGCATACGGGTGGTCGGATTCGAGGACCTTGGTGAGCCGGATGACGGTGTCCTCGCGCTCGTCCTGGCTCAGCTCGGCCTTGACCGTCACGCGCGTGGCGGGCAGCCGGAATCCGGTGACGGCGGCGGCGATCCGGTGCGCGCAGGTGTCGACCCGGGCCGACCGCCACGGCTCGGGGCAGGGGTCCTCGAAGTGGTCGACAGTGGCGCACAGCACGTCGTAGGTGTCCGCCGGGTCGAGGACTTCGCGGCGGCCGTGGACGTGCGGGACGGGGAAGTTCCAGGTCGGGACGTGCGGTGTGGCCTCGTGCCAGACAGGCGAGAGGTAACCGTGCGGGCCCTGGGGTACGACGACGACCCCGTGGGAGCCGAGTTCGTGCGCCGCCGCGTCGGTCCGGGCGAGGTGGCCGAGCAGCGTGGGAGCGGCGCCCTGTTCTGCGTCGTCCACCAGAACGGGCAGGTGGGAGACGACCGGTCCGCGGTGTGCGGTGTGACTGATCAGGGTCGCCCGGGGACGGGCCCGCGCAAGATCACGGATCGCCCCGGGGCCGTCCACCCGGAAGATCTCCTGCTGCGGCATGTGCGCTGTTCCGTTCCGTCAGGTCTCACCGTGAGATCTCGCCGTCAGGTCACGCCGATGGATCTCATCGTCAGGTCACGCTGTCAGATCCCGCTTCAGACCTTTCGGTCAGGTCCCGGGGAAGTGGCAGGAAACCTGACGTCGGCCGTCGGTCGGCGGCACGGACAGCACCGGCCGGTGTCCGGCACACCGCTCCTGACTCTTCCATCAACACATGTGGAAGGCGCAACCGGCGGGTCGGGCTGGGAGGGTCACCCTGCGGCACGATGCGGCCGATGGCCCCGCGTCGGCGCGGATCCGGATCGGGTACGGCGAACGGCAGCGCCCGGCGTGTACGGGGGCGAGGGGCGAGGGGCGAGGGGCGAGCGTAGACGGTGTCCCGGTCGCCGTGCTCGACGATCCGCACGCGGTTCGGGATCTCGCACTCCACCACACACCGGCGCTTCACCGCGTGGAACAGGGCGGACTTCTGGCGGCGCCGGCTCGACGCCATGACCGAGGCGGCCGCCGAGCAAAAGGCCTGACCAAAGGCGCAAAACAGGCGTTCCGATCGCCAGGCGCACGACCCTGGACGCCCCACCCACGCTCGCTTAGAGTGACTCAGTAAGCGCTTTCTGCACGGTACATGCCATTGTCCGCAGAGCCCCCTTGCTCCTCCGTCCCAGCGAGTCACGCGACCAGTCCCGCCGGTGTGCCGCACGAGGAGCCGCCACGGGATTCGGCGCGGAAAGGTGATGTCCCGTGCCGCACACCGAGCCGCACAACGAGTCGAACCGGTGGACCCGGAAGTCGTTCCTGCGAGGCATGGCGGCCGCCGGCGCGGCCCCTCTCCTCCCGGCCGTGCTTCCCACGGCCGCCCATGCCGCGGAATCCGGCAGGGCCGCCTTCCCGCTGGTACGGGACGGTGCCGCGGTGGATCTGTTCGTGGACTCGGCGGACGACCCGGCCGTCGTCCGCGCGGCCGGCGACCTACAGGCCGACGTGGAACGGGTCAGCGGGGTGCGGCCGCGGCTGGTGCACACCGTGCCCGAGAAGTCCGCGTACGTGGTCCTGGTGGGCACCATCGGCGCGAGTCCGGTGATCGACCGGCTCATCGCCAGGGGCCGCCTGGACACCTCCGGCGTGGCGGGCCGCTGGGAGGCGTCGGTGACCCAGGTCGTGGACCGTCCGATGCCCGGGGTGCGCCGCGCCCTGGTGATCGCGGGGAGCGACCGGCGCGGCACGGTCTACGGCATCTACGACACCTCGGAACGGATCGGCGTCTCGCCCTGGTTCTGGTGGGCCGACGTGCCCGTGGCACACCAGGACACGGTGATGGTTCCGGACGGTCCGTTCAAGCGGCAGGAACCGTCCGTCCGTTACCGGGGCATCTTTGTCAACGACGAGCAGAACCTGACGACTTGGTCCCACCGCACGCAGGAGACCGACAAGAACATCGGCCCCGAGACGTACAAGAAGGTCTTCGAGCTGCTGCTCCGCCTGAAGGCCAACTACCTGTGGCCCGCCATGCATCCGTACTCCGACTTCTTCAACAAGCATCCGGAGAACGCCCAACTGGCCGACACGTACGGCATCGTGGTCGGCTCCAGCCACCCGGAGGCCCTGCTGCGCAACGGCGTGCACGAGTGGGCGCCGTGGGCGGCGGAACACCGGAACGCCGACGGGAGCCTGCCGGAGTACGACTACACGGTGAACCCGGACACCATCTCCGACTACTGGAGAGCCCGGGCGAGACAGAACGCCGCGTACGAGAGCAGTTGGACGCTCGGCATGCGCGGCCTGCACGACAGCGCGCTGGAGACGCGCCACGCGACCACGATTCCGGAGAAGGTCGTGGTGATGAACCAGATCATCTCGGACCAGCGCCGAATCCTCTCCGAGGAGGTCGGTACCGCGGCCGAGCCGCAGATCTTCATCCCGTACAAGGAGGTCCTGGACCTCTACAACAACGGCGTCCAGGTCCCCGACGACGTCACCCTGATCTGGCCGGACGACAACCACGGCAACATGCGCCAGCTGCCGGACGCGGCGGAACGGCGGCGCGCGGGCGGCAACGGGATCTATTACCACATCTCCTACTGGGGCCGCCCCAAGAGCTATCTCTGGCTGGACACCACCCAGTTGAGCAAGATCTGGCAGGAGCTGCGCCGGGCCTACGACCACCAGGTCGACCGGATGTGGATCATCAACGTGGGTGACATCAAGTCCATCGAGACCGGTCTGTCCTTCTGCATGGACATGGCCTGGGACGTGGACCGGTGGGACGCCGACAACGTCGAGGACTTCCTGGTCGAGTGGGCCGGGCGCCAGTTCGGGCGCCGCTACGGCACGGAGATCGCCGCCATCCGTACCGAGTACTACCGCCTGGCGGCGCAGCGGCGTCCGGAGTTCATCGACCGGGGCACCTTCTCCCTCGTGCAGCACGGCGACGAGGCGGGCCGTCGGATGGCCGCGTACCGGGACCTGCTGGAGCGCACCAGGGCGCTCGGCGCCAAACTGCCCGCGGCCTATCAGGACGCCTTCTACGAGCTGGTCCAATACCCGGTGCACGGCGCCTACTTGATGAACCTGAAGTTCGACTGGGCGGACCGCAACGCGCTCGCCATCCGGCAGGGGCGGGGCGCCGGGGCCAACCGTTTCGCGGACCTGTCCGACGCCGCCCACGCCGAGGAGGTGGCGATCACCAAGCGGTACAACACCGAGGTGGCGGGCGGGAAATGGGACGGGATCGTCAATCCGTACCCGTCACAGATTCCCAAGGCACCCGGCCGTCCGACCGTTGTCAGGGTCCCGTGGCAGGACACCTCGGGGCTCGCGGTGGCGGCCGAGGGGAACGAGACCGGGGCGGAACGCGCGCTCTCCTTCTCCTCGTACACCCGGGACCGGCGCTTCGTCGACGTGTTCAACACCGGTTTCCTGGCGCTGGACTGGAGCGCGGAGGCGAGCCATCCCTGGGTCCGGACGAGCACGGCGGGCGGCGCGCTCACCGATCAGACGCGGGTGTGGGTGGAGATCGACTGGGAGCAGGTTCCCGAGGGCCCGCACGACGCGACGGTCACCTTCACGGGCGCCGGGCAGACTCTGACGGTGCCCCTGCGGGTGCTCAACGACGGGGAACGGGCGCGGAGACGGGCCCGCGGTTACGTCGAGGCGCACGGCTGCGTCTCGATCGACGCGGCGCACTTCGACGGGCGGGTGTCGCGCAACGGCGCCCGCTGGCAGACCGTGCGAGGGCTCGGCCGACGCACGGCCGCCGTCCAGACTGTGCCGTCGACCGCGGCTCCCCTCACCGCCGACCTCGCCCCGCAGGGACCGGAGTTGCGGTACCGCGTGCTCTTCGTCAGTACCGGCACGTTCACGGTGACGGTCTTTCGCCTGCCCTCCCTCGATGAGCGCGGCAAGCGCCGGGTGGCCTTCGCCCTCGACGACCAGCCGGTCACCGTACTGTCCGGGCAGGCCGTCGCCACCGGAAACCGGGGCGACGCGTGGGCCCGCAACGTGGAAGAGGGCATCGAGAAACTCACCGGCACGGTGACCGTCACCGAGCCCGGCGAGCACGTCCTGCGGCTGCTCATGGTCGACGCGGCGATCGCCGTGGACCAGATCGTCGTCAACACCGGTGGCCTGCCAGCCAGTTACCTCGCTCCCCCGGAGAGCTACCACCCGTCCTTCAACCCGGATCCCGCGACGCCTCGGGACCAATGGTTCACAATCGATTCAGCGGAACTCGAGTAAAGACTGACCGCCAAAGTGATGGTTGGAATTTCATCGACAAACATCGTCCGCCTGTTTACCCCTCGAAGAGCTTGCGCGTGAGCTTCACCACGTTCGCAATGCAGGTCCTGCGCACTGAACTCACCTCCATCCGGAAGGCGGCAGACTACGAATAACCAAATGACAGTTCGGTGACGCCGGGCCATAATCCGAAATCGGCGTCGAAACGGGGGAAACGTCGTGCAGCAGATTCATGAGCATTTAGAAGTCCGAAGTCGGACAAGGAACGTGGGCACGCGGAGTGCCGCGAATCCGATCACCGCCTGCCATGCGGACATGGTCCGCGAGATACTGCGGCAGACGCTGGTCGAACTTCCGCCTTCGCACCGGAGCGTGCGGTTGACCGGCCGTTTCGCCACCGAAACGGTCACCCGACCCGACTCGGACCTGTCGCGCTTCGTGCGCACCGAGGTCCTCGGGCGCGGTCATGGTCTCCGGCTGCTGCTCACCGAGTCCACGTCCCTGGAACCGGGCGTCCGCCCCCGCCTGGCGCGCATCACGGCCGAGGGGGCGGAGATCCGCGTCTCCTCCGGGACACTGCCCGGTCTGGCCCTGCTGGCCACGGAACTGGCCATCGCCGACACGAAGCCCGGCCGGGACCGGCAGCCACAGGTCCTGGTCGTCCGCCGGGAAGCGACCACCGCGCTCTGCCGGTTCCAGCAGACGCTGTGGGACGAGGCCGCGGAACTCGTCCGGCCGCGTCACGCGGACCTCTCCGTGCGGCTGGACCCGGCCAAGTCACAGGTCCTGCGCATGCTCGGCTCCGGGATGAAGGACGACACCGCCGCGCGGCAGATGAACGTGTCCGTCCGCACCTACCGACGCCATGTCGCCGCCATCCTGAGGTCCTTGGGCGTCAACACCCGCTTCGAGGCGGGTCTCAGGGCCGCCGAACTGGGACTGCTGGACGCGGACCGGAGTACCCGGCAGGTCCCCGCGGCCGGTGGCGGCTTCCCGCCGGATCTTCTCTTCGAGGACGCTTGCTGATCCGCCCGGATCCCGCGCGGATACCGTCCCCCTCGGAACCGAACTCGCTCAGACCCCGAGGAAAGGACCGTGATGAGAGCTGACGACCTCGTGCCCCTGGGACGCACCGACCTTCGGGTCAGTCGTCTCGGACTGGGACTGGCCTCACTGGGCGGACTCTTCGCGCCCGTGTCGGAGGAGGCGGCAGCCGCCGTCCTCGACCGCGCCTGGCACCTGGGCGTACGGCTCTACGACACGGCACCCGTCTACGGCTACGGGCGCTCGGAGACCCGTACCGGTGCGGCTCTCACGAGAAGGCCCCGCGACGCGTACGTGCTCTGCACCAAGGTGGGCCGGCTCATCGAACCCGGCGGCCCCGACACCCAGCCGATCTGGGCCGATCCACCGGCGGGTGTGGGGCCGCGGCTGGACTACTCGTACGCCGGAGTGCTGCGCTGCGTCGAGGAGAGCCTGGAGCGTCTTGGACTCGACCGCATCGACGTGCTCCACATCCACGACCCCGACGAGGACTTCGCCACCGCCGTGGGTGAGGCGTACCGGGCGCTGGCCGACCTACGGGAACAGGGCACCGTCCGGGCGGTGTCGATCGGCGTCAACCATGCCCCGGTTGCCGCCAGGTTCCTGCGGGAGGCCGCTCCGCCCGGTCCTGACTGCGTCATGCTGGCCGGCCGCTACAACCTGCTCGACCAGACGGGCCTGGACGAGTTGCTGCCGTTGTGTGCCGAGCGAGCGACGGCCGTCATGGTGGCGGGGGTCTACCAGTCCGGGCTGCTCGCCGATCCGAGTCCGGACGCGCCGCACGGGTACGCCACGGTTCCCGCGCAACTGGCCGATCGGGTACGGGCGTTGCGGAAGGTGTGCCGGGCGTTCGACGTGCCGCCGCTGGCGGCGGCGGTGCAGTTCCCCTTCGGGCACCCGGCGGTCACGAGTGTGGTGGTCGGCGCCCGCGCTCCCGGAGAAGTGGCCGAGACCGTGAAGTTCTTCAACCACCCTGTCCCGCCGGACTTCTGGCCGGCCGTCAGGGCCGCGGGCCTGCTCTCCGAACGGGTCCCCACCCCGGACGCGAGGAGTTGAGCCGCAGAGGGGCCCCGAGTGAGCCCACGGTGCAGAATGACGGCATGGAACGTGTGACGGGCATCGGCGGCGTCTTCTTCCGGTCCGGCGCCCCCGAGGCGCTGGCCGACTGGTACGAGACCCACCTCGGCGTCGGGCGCCCACCGGAGACCTACGAGGAGCGGTCCTGGGAGACGGAGGCCGGGCCGACCGTGTTCGCGCCGCTGCCGAGCGGATCGGAACACTTCCGCGCGCCCGGACAGCAGTGGGCGATCAACTTCCGGGTGCGTGATCTCGACGCCATGGTGGCCCAGTTGCGGAGCGCGGGCATCCAGGCCGATGTCCATGAGCAGGACTACCCCAACGGCCGGTTCGCCGAACTCACCGACCCCGAGGGCACGCCGATCCAGCTCTGGGAACCCGCCGGAGCGGATTCCGTATGAGCCTGGACAGGACCGGCTCCCCGAAGGTACTGGTGATCGGGGCGACGGGAACGGTCGGCACCGCTGTGACCAGGGCGTTGGCGGCCTCCCATCAGGTGGTCGGGGTCTCGCGCGGTGGGCCCGTTCCGGTCGACCTGGAGGATCCGCCCTCCTTGGACGCGCTCTTCGCCGAGGTGCCGGACCTTGATGCGGTGGTGTGCTGCGCCGCCAACGGCCCGCTGATGGACCTGGAGACAGCGGCGGACGAGGAAATCACCGCCGGAGTGCGCGGCAAGTTGCTGGGCCAGGTGGCACTGGCCCAGCGAGCGGTGCGGCACCTGCGGGACGGCGGATCCATCACGTTGACCGGAGGCACCTTCGCCGCTCCGCCGGCCGGCGGATCGCTGGGGGCACTCATCAACTCCGGCCTGGAAGGCTTCGTCCGCAACGCGGCCGACGAACTGCCTCGGGGGCTGCGTATCAACCTCATCAGCCCTGGCTGGATCAGCGAGACCCTGCAGAGCATGGGCGCGGACGGGGCTGACGGCACGCCTGTCTCCGAGGTGGCCCAGGCGTATGTGAAGGCGGTGGAGGGCACCACGACAGGTCGGATCACACGTCCGTGACGGTCGCACGGGAGGTCCCACGGGACGGCCCGCCCCGGCGCCGCGCAGTCGGCAAGCCACGGACGAGCAAAAAGCGCCAGACCTCAGTCCGGATGCGCTTTTCGCGAGACAAGTCGGGTCCGTATCCGTACCGAACGGTGTCAACGGCCGAGCCGCAACAGCGGAAGGAGTGTCCAGGATGGATCCCTTCGCCGCCGTACCGCGTGCCCTCGCGGCAGAAATCACCGGGCACATGCGCAACACCCTTCAAGAGGTCTCCGAGGAGGTGGAGCGCGAAGTCCGCGACGGCGTACCGGAGTACTCACGTCCGTCCGACGACACCTATATGCGCACGCTCAGATCCGGTGTCGTGGGCGCCCTCGCCCTGTTCATCGACCGGATCGCCGAGCCCGGCCGTGACTGGGGCCGCGTCGCCCACACGTACGAGGAGATCGGCCGGGGCGAGGCGGTGGAGGGCCGCAGTCTGGACACCCTGCAGACCGCTCTGCGACTCGGTGGCCGGGTGGCGTGGCGGCGGATGGGGATGCTCGCGGACGAACTGCACCTTGAGCCGAACGTGGTGGCGGCGCTGGGCGAGGCGGCGATCCTGCACATGCACGAGATCGCCGAAGCCGCCTCGGCGGGCTACAGCGAGGAGCGGCTGCGCAACGACGGCGAACTGACCAGGCGCCGCAAGCGACTTCTCGATCTGCTGCTCACCGATCCGTTGGCCTCGCCCGAGGCCACACGGGAACTCGCGCATGCCGCCCGGTGGTCGATACCGCGGCGGGTCGCCGTCCTGGTTTTCGACGACTCCGCGCAGGACGACGACGACCGGCTGCTGCTGCCGGCCGGGGTGCTGGCCGACACCGACACCCGTCCGGCTCGCCTGCTGGTCCCCGATCCGGACCGGTCGGGCGCCTGGTCGGGACGTCCGCCGGTCCTCGCGCTGAGGGACAAGCCGACCGCGATCGGGCCGACGGTCCCGCTCGCCGAGGCCCCGGACTCGCTGCGCTGGGCGACCCGGGCCCTGGATCTCGTACGACGCAGGGTGCTGCCCCTGGAGAAGGGTGTCGTGCGGTGCTCCGATCATCTTCCGACGCTGCTCCTGTACGCCGACGAACCGCTGTTGCTCAGGCTCTCGCGCCGGATGCTCGTACCGCTCGGTGACGTTCAGACACCGCAGCGCGAACGGCTGGCCGAGACGCTGCTCGCATGGCTCCAGAGCGGCAACAGCGTCGCCGACGTCGCGACGCGACTGCACATCCATCCGCAGACGGTGCGCTATCGGATGCGCCAGTTGGAGAAGCTGTTCGGCGACCGTCTCCGCGACCCGCAGAGCCGATTCGAGCTCGAACTCGCTCTCCGGGCGGGGGCCGCGCCCGGTCAGCCGGGAGGCGGAGCCGTGAACGCGTCGGCCGGGCCGCCGCCACCCCCGCGACTGCGGTCCGCCGGCCCCTGACGTCGACGCGCGGCCGGGCGTCGTCTGTCGGACCGACGCCCGGCCCGCTCCGCCGCTGCTCCGAGCCGGTCTGCCGCGTGCCCGTACTCATTTTCGGAGAAAATTGCGGCCGCACACTGTCAATTCCTTCTCTAACGTCACACGCGCACGGCCACTTACGTTCTGGGGGAATCCCAATGGCAGCGCGGCCGCCTCCGCTTCGGGCGGCCGGCCGTGCACGACGTACAGAGGAATCCCCCATGCGTCAGTCCTCATCCCATGGTCGGCGACGACGACCTGCCGTACGCCTCTCGGTGGCGGCCGCGTTACTGGCCGGCGGCGGTGGCGTGGTCGCCCTCACCGCTCCGGGTGCATCGGCCGCCTGCTCCGACGTCGAAGTGGTGTCGGCCCGCGGCACATTCGAACCCGGAAATCTCGGCACGATCGTGGGTGACCGGGTGTTCTCCGCGCTGGAGAGGCGCCTCACCGGAAAGAACCTCACGAGCTACAAGGTCAACTATCCGGCGGACCTGAGCCTCACCTCGAACTCCCAGGGCAACACCGACCTGGTCAACCACGTGAAGAGCCAGGCGAGTTCCTGCCCGACTCAGAAGTTCATCCTGGTCGGCTATTCGCAGGGCGCGAACGTGGTGGACAACTCCATCGGCATCAGCAGCGCGGGCGCGACGGTCGGTGGCCCGATCGTCGCCACCCTGCCCAACGACGTCGAACCGAAGGTCGCCGCGGTGCTGCTCTTCGGGAATCCGATCAGGGCCCAGGGAAAGAGCGTCACCGGCGTATACGCGAACCGCACCATGGATCTCTGCGCGCAGGGCGACCCGGTCTGCGAAAGGGGTGGCAACAACACACTGGCCCACCTGAGTTACGGCAACAACGCCGACGAGGCGGCCCTCTTCGCCGCCGGAAAGGTCTGACGGCCCAGCTCCTGAAGCGGCACTCGAAGGGGCACTGAAGTGCCCGGCAGCCTTCACTGCCGGGCACTTCGCCGTTGCCGTCGTAAACGGTAGCCGAGGTTGGCCAGTCGCTTGCGGTCCTCTTCCGTCAGACCCTGGCTGTCCAGCGAGGGGGAAGAAGCCCCGGCCCGTCAGGCGGTCGCCGCGGCGCTCCGCTCTGCCCCGTCGCGGTGTATGGGTGTCCGCGAGCCGGTCAGTGGAAGGCCTGTCCCGCCCCGCCGGGCGGCGACGATTTCCGCCGCGATGGACAGGGCGGTCTCCTCGGGCGTTCGGGCGCCCAGGTCGAGGCCGATCGGCGCACGCAGTCGGGCCAACTCCTCGTCACTCAGGCCGGCTTCGCGCAGCCGCCGGTCGCGGTCCGTCTGGGTGCGGCGTGAGCCCATCGCGCCGACGAACGCGACCGGCATCCGCAGGGCGACCGTGAGCAGGGGGATGTCGAACTTGGCGTCGTGAGTGAGTACGCACACGACCGTGCGGGCGTCGGTCGCGGTGCGCCGTAGATAGCGGTGCGGCCAGTCGACCACGATGTCGTCGGCTTCGGGGAAGCGGGCCCGGGTGGCGAAGACGGGACGGGCGTCGCACACGGTGACGTGGTGGCCGAGGAACTTGCCGGCCCGCACCAGCGCCGCCGCGAAGTCGATCGCCCCGAAGACGATCATGCGGGGCGGCGACACGTTGGACTCGACGAGCAGCGTGAGACCGCCCGGGCACTGCGAGCGGTCCTCCGCGACCTCCAGGGTGCCGGTCCGGCCGGCGTCCAGCATGGCCCGGGCTTCGGCCGCCGCCGTCCGGTCCCGCTCCGCGTGATCGCCGAGAGTGCCTTCGTACGATCCGTCGGTACGTACAAGCAAGGCCCGGCCGAGGAGTTCGGCCGGCCCCCGGACGACCCGGGCGAGGGCCGCCGGATCGCCCAGGGCAGCGGCCGACAGCGCGGCCGCGAGTACGCTCCGCTCCGGCGCATTCGCGCGGACCGGCGTGACCATGATGTCGATCACCCCACCGCAGGTCAGCCCGACGGCGAAGGCGTCCTCGTCGCTGTAGCCGAACCGTTCGAGGACGGTCTCGCCGTCCTGGAGGGCCTGGACGCAGAGGTCGTACACCGCTCCTTCGACGCAGCCGCCGGAGACCGAGCCGATCACCGTGCCCGCGCTGTCGACGGCGAGGGCGGCGCCGGGGCCGCGCGGCGCGCTGCCGGTGACGGCCACGACGGTGGCGACAGCGAAGTCCCGGCCCTGCTCGGCCCAGCGATGCAGTTCCTCGGCGATGTCAAGCATCCCGGCCTCCCGTATCCGCCGCTCCCCCGCCCGCCATGAGGACGCGGTCGGGCCGGATGGGCAGGTGGCGGTGGCGTACGCCGGTCGCGTGCCAGACCGCGTTGGCGATCGCCGCCGCGGCGCCCACGATGCCGACCTCGCCGATGCCCTTGATCCCGACCGGGTCGTCCGGGTCCGGGTCGTCCACCCAGTCCGCCTCGATGAGCGGTACGTCGGCATGTGTGGCGACGTGATAGCCCGCGAGGTCGGCACCGACCAGGCCGCCCGATGCCTGGTCCCGGACGGCTTCTTCGTGCAGGGCCATGGAGATGCCCCAGGTCATGCCGCCGACGAACTGGTTGCGGGCCGTGAGCGGGTTGACGATCCGGCCCGCCGCGAAGATGCCGAGCATGCGGCGCACGCGGACCTCGCCGGTGGTGGTGTCGACGGCGACCTCGGCGAACTGCGCCCCGAAGGAATGCCGTTCTTTCGGGGCCAGGGCGCCGATGGCTTCGGCGGTGTCCGACCGCACCGTGATTCCCTCCGGCGGGATACCGGTGCTCAGGGCGAGCCGCTCCCGCAGTTCGTCAGCCGCGATCTTGATCGCCCAGCTCCAGGATCGGGTGCCCATCGAGCCACCGGCGATCATCGCCGGTCCGAAGTCGCTGTCTCCGATGTGTACTTGGACGCGGTCCGGTGTCACCTCCAGCGCGTCGGCGGCGAGCAGGGTGAGCGCGGTGCGGGCCCCGGTTCCGATGTCCGAGGCACTGATCCGCACGGTGAAGGTGTCGTCCGCTTCTGCCGTCACGGCCGCCGTCGACGGCATGGCTCCCGCGGGAAAGGACGCCGCCGCCGTGCCGGTGCCGAGCAGCAGGCGCCCTTCCCGGCGCAGGCCGGGACGGGGATCCCGGTCCGCCCAGCCGAACCTGCGGGCGCCCTCCCTGAAGCAGGCGAGCAGGTTGCGGCCGCTGAACGGCAGCCCGGACACGGGCCCCCGCTCGGGCTCGTTGCGGGCGCGCAGCGCGATCGGGTCGATGCCGCACTTCTCGGCGAGTTCGTCGAGCGCCGACTCCAGCGCGAACGACCCCGGCGTCTCGCCGGGTGCCCGCATCCACGTCGGGGTCGGCACGTCGAGCCGTACGACCCGGTTGACCGTGTGGTGCGCATCGGCGTCGTACATCACCCGTGACGACACGGAGCCCGGCTCGACGAACTCGTGCACGGCCGAGGTGAGGCTCAGCGAGCGGTGCTCCAGCGCGCGCAGCCGTCCGTCGGCGCCGGCGCCGAGCCTGATCCGCTGCACCGTGGGGCTCCGGTAGCCGACGAGCGAGAACATCTGACGGCGGGTCATGACGACCCGGACCGGGCGCTGGAGGACGGTCGCGGCCATCACGGCCGCCACCTGATGCGCGCGGACCCCCTTGCTGCCGAAGCCACCGCCGACGTGTTCTGACCGCACCCGCACCGAGGCCGGGTCGAGCGAGAACAGCTTCGCGAGATCGCCCACGACCCAGGTGGCGCCCTGGTTGGAGTCGACGACGTCGAGTCGGCCGCTGTCCCAGTGGGCCGTCGCCGCATGCGGCTCCATCGGGCTGTGGTGCTCTTGCGGCGTGGTGTACTCCGCGTCCAGGACGACGGCGGACGCGGCGAGTTCGGACTCCAGGTTCCCCTTCCCCGTCACCGCCGGCGGCAGGTGGCCGTCCAGCGGGTACGTGTCCGGGCGTCCGCCGGAGAAGGCGACGTCGTGCGGCTCCTCCTCATAGGTCACGACCAGCGCTTCGGCGGCCTCCCTGGCCTGCTCGGACGTCTCGGCGACGACCAGCGCCACAGGCCAGCCCGCGAACGGAACCCGGTCGTGCTGGAAGAGGGCGACGGTCGGATCCGGCGGGGCACCCAGCATGCCGATGTAGTCGCTGTCGACCCGCGGGGCGTTCTGGTGGTGCAGGACGGTGAGCACGCCCGGCATCCCGAGGACGGGAGCGTCCTCCACCGACCGGATGCGGCCGCGGGCGACGGTGGACAACACCAGCCAGCCGTGGGCGAGTTCGGTGAAGGGGATGTCTCCCGAGTAGCGGGCCGTTCCGGTGATCTTGTCCCGGCCTTCCACTCGGGTGTGCGCGGTGCCGACAGAGGCCTTGATGGGCGTGGTGGTCGTCATCGGGTGGCCTCCTCGGTGAGTTCGGTCAGCACGGCCACCACGAGGTTGCGCATCAGTGTCACCTTGTATCCGTTGTCGCGCAGGGGTTCGGCAGCCGCCAGTTCGGCGTCCGCGGCGGCGGCGAACGCTTCGGCGTCGGCCGGTGCCCCGGTCAGCATCCGTTCGGCCGTCCGGGCCCGCCACGGCCGGGACGCGACCGCCCCGAACGCCAGACGCACCTCGCGTACGACACCGTCGCGGACATCCAGCGCGGCGGCGAGCGAGCCGATCGCGAACGCGTACGAGGCGCGCTCGCGCACCTTCCGGTACCGGGAGTGAGCGGCGACCGGGGCCGGGGGCAGGGTGACGCCGGTGATCAGCGCCCCCGGCGGCAGGGCGGTCTCGATGTGCGGGGTGTCACCCACCGGCAGATGGAACTCCGCCAGCGGCAGCTCCCCCGGCCCGTCCGCTGTTTCGTAGCGGACGACGGCGTCGAAGGCGGTGAGTGCGACGGCCAGGTCCGAGGGGTGGGTGGCCACGCAGTGCGTGGAGGCGCCCAGGATCGCGTGGTTGCGGTGCTCGCCCTCGATGGCGGCACAACCGCTGCCGGGGACACGCTTGTTGCAGGGTTTGGTCACATCGGCGAAGTAGCCGCAGCGGGTGCGCTGGAGCAGATTCCCGCCGACCGTGGCCATGTTGCGCAACTGCCCGGACGCACCGGCCAGCACCGCCTGCGTCAACGCCGGGTAGCGGCGGCGGACTTCGGGATGCGCGGCGAGGTCGCTGTTGGTGACGGTCGCGCCGATGCGCAGGCCGCCGTCCGCCGTCGACTCGATGCGGTCCAGGGGTAATTCGCGGATATCGATGAGCCGGGCGGGCCGTTCGACGCCGGTCTTCATCAGGTCGACGAGATTGGTGCCGCCGCCGAGGAAGCGCGCGTCCGGGTCCGCATCGAGCAGCGCGACCGCGCTGGACACGTCGATCGCGCGCTGATATCCGAACTCCCTCATGCCGCCCTGCCTTCCTGAGTGCGTCCCGAGAGTGCGCGACTTCGGGTCTGCCCCTCGACCGCGGCCGCGCGGGCGACCGCCTGGACGATGGATACGTACGCGCCGCAGCGGCACAGGTTGCCGCTCATCCGCTCGCGGATCTCGTCGGCGCTCAGTGGCGACGGCTCGGCCTCGGGCCGGACGTCGTCGGTGACGGCGCTCGGCCAGCCCGCGGCGTGTTCCTCGATCACCGCGACGGCCGAACAGATCTGCCCCGGCGTGCAGTAGCCGCACTGGAGGCCGTCGAGATCGAGGAACGCCTGCTGCACCGGATGCAACCGCTCGCCGTCGGCCACGCCTTCGATGGTGGTGACCTCGCGGCCCTCGGCCGCCACCGCCAACTGCAGGCAGGCCACGGCCCGGCGGCCGTCGAGCAGGACCGTACAGGCACCGCACTGGCCCTGGTCGCAGCCCTTCTTGGTGCCGGTCAGATCGAGCCGCTCGCGCAGCGCGTCGAGCAGCGTGGTGCGGTGGTCGACGGGCAGCGTGTGCTTCTCGCCGTTGATGTTCAAGGTGATGACGCTGGACGTCGTCGTCGACGACGGGGCTGGGGCTTGGGCCACGATCAGCCTTCTTTCGCGAATCCGGAGTACATGGAGGGGATCCGGCAGGGCTGCCGGATCAGAAGAGGCGCTTCGGCCGCATCCGCCGCTATAGTGGACTCTAAGCGGACAACTGTCCGCTACTGGGAAAACCTAACGGACAGCTGTCCGCTTAGCAAGACCGGGTTTGGCCACGAGCCCGCCAGGAGGACGAGTGCGGCAGAAGAAGGACGTACCCCTGCGCTCGGACGCGCAACGAAACCGCGAGCGCATCCTGGAGGTGGCACTGGCCGAGCTGACACGCTCCGCGGACGCCCCGCTGAGCGTGATCGCCAAGAAGGCGGGTGTCGGGCAGGGAACGTTCTACCGCAACTTCCCCAACCGCGAGGCACTCGTACTGGAGATCTACCGCCACGAGATGCAGCAGGTCGCCGATACCGCGGCCCAGTTGCTCAGGACCCGGGAACCCGACCAGGCTCTGCGCGAGTGGATGGACCGCCTTGCCCAGTTCGCCATGACCAAGGCCGGTATGGCGGACGCCATCCGCCAGGCCACCGGCGCACCGGGGACCCCGGCCAAACCGGGACACGCCCCGGTGACCGCAGCCGCCGAACTCCTGCTCCGCGCCAGCGAGGAGGCGGGCACCATCCGTCCGGGGCTGACCGGGGACGACTTCCTCCTCGCCATCGCCGGCCTCTGGCAGATTGATCCCCACGGGGACTGGCAACCACGCGCCGACCGACTGCTGGACCTCGTCATGGACGGACTGCGCGTGGGAGCACCTGGACCGCCTCGCGGTGGGCAGGCATGAGCACTGTTTGAGCAGGAGTTGCGGTTACCACGCTGCCCAGGTGCTGGAAAGGTCTGTCGGAGCCCCGACGCAGCACCTGTCACCGGCACAGCGCCAACACGCGTGCCCGGTAATTCCTGGAGATGAGACGAGTTGAGCACCATCGAAACGCGCGACGCCATCGGAGCCGCACCTCCGACCTCGTCCGAGGCCACGCTGATGACTCAGCTGCTGGCGGGCTTCCAGGTCTCCCAAGCGCTGTACGTCATTGCCAAGTTGGACGTCGCCACCAAGCTCGCGGAGGGGTCCCGGCCCATCGGGCGCCTCGCGGAGGAGACCGGCGCCGACGAGGACGCGCTGCGGCGCCTCCTGCGCACACTCGCACCGCTCGGCCTGTTCCGCCACGGCGAGCACGACACGGTCGAGGTGACGTCGTTCGGCGAGCTGCTGTCAGCATCGCACCCTGCCTCGCTGCGGGACGCTGCCCTGTACTGGATGGAGACGCACTACCAGCCGTTCAACGATCTGCTGGGCACTGTCCGGACAGGGAAGCCGGCCGCCGAGATCCTGTACGGGAAACCCTTCTTCGAGTGGCTGGCCGAGGACTCTGAGCGCGCCGCGCTGCTGACCGGCGCCATGGCGAACGTGACGGGCGGCCTGCGGGCCGGGATGTTCGACGGGTACACCCTGCCCGAGGGGCGGCTCGTGGCGGACGTCGGCGGCGCCGACGGCACCGTCATGGCCGAACTGCTCGGCCGCGACACGGACCGTCACGGCGTTGTCTTCGACCTGCCGCACGTCGTGTCCGACGCACACGAGACGCTGCGGGCACGGGGCCTCGCGGACCGTGTCGAGGTCGTCGGGGGCGACTTCTTCGACGCTGTGCCGACCGCCGACGTCTACGTACTGTCCTACATCCTGCACGACTGGGACGACGCGTCGTGCGGCAAGCTGCTCGGTTCGATCGCGCGGGCCGCGAACCCCGGAGCCCGGCTCGTGGTGATCGAGGCCGTTCTGCCGGCGGGAGACGCGCCGCATCTCGCCAAGATGATCGACCTGACGATGCTGGCCATGCTGACGGGCCGTGAACGCACTGCGGACGAGTACGAAACACTCCTCGGCGACGCGGGATTCACGCTCGACCGCATCCTGCCGACACCTTCACCTTTTTCGGTGATCGAGGCGACACTGCGCTGAGGCAACTCCGCGCCACGGGCACTCGCAAGCCGGCGCCAGGCGCCGGGTACCAGCCACGGGTGAGCACAACATTGAGCACCTGGTGACGTGTTGCCCGGGTGATCACTCTTGCCAGACTCCGACCACGTCTCCCTGCACCTTCCCCCGTGCATGTTCCGCCGGACGGCGGCGAGCCCGTCCACCTCGTGGGTGACACCTACACCACGCTGCTGAGGGCGACGCAGACCAACGGCGAATCACCGCGGGGACGCGGAAAGGTGGGCCCTCCACTCAACGAGGTCGACATGAAGGCGATGGCCGCAGTCGCCGACAAGTACGGATTCACCTTCGACTGATTCGACTGACGCCGTATGCGATGCGGCTCATTACAGGCCCGCACAGACTCGGGGGGCGGAACCACTCCTTTCCGCCCCCCGGGTCTGTTTCTGTCTCGCCGGGCTCGCGCTTTTCGAAGTGAGCAGGTTCTGGACAGTTTCTGAATAGGACCGCCATCGGCTTACGGCGTCAACTGCGGGTGCGCCGCCTGGAATTGGCACCCGCCTGCTCCTATACAGTTGCCGGAATGTGAACCGGTCCGGCGTACCCGATCCTGGCCGGGCCACAGCTCTCGCACCATGAAAAGAGGAGAGACAACGGCATGGCGAAGGAAGTTTCCGCCTCTGGCGGTCTGCTGGCCGACAAGCTGGCACATGCCCGGATGCGGATGTTCGTCGGCCGGGAAGATGAAATCGCCCTTTTCCGTGGCGCGTTGGACGGTAGGCCCGGTTCACCCCTGGTCATCGTGATGCACGGGCCCGGAGGCATCGGGAAGAGCGCTCTGCTGCACCGGTTCGCCGCGGAGGCACGCTCCATGGGCCGGCCCGTGGTGAACATCGACGCCTCCATGACCGACCCCTCCCCGACCGCCTTCGAGGAAGCGGCGGCAGAGGTCTTCGCCGTGGAACGCCCTGTCCTGCTGGTGGACGGCTTCGAGCGCTACCGGGACATGGAGGACTGGCTTCGCGACCGGTTCCTGCCCCGGTTACCGACGGGCGTGCTGGTCGTGCTCGCCGGCCGGCTGCCGCCCGATCCCCTCTGGAAGGCCGACCTCGGGTGGAGCGAGGTGCTTCAGGTCGCCCCCCTAAAGGAACTGGGCCCCAAGGAGTCGGCAGCGCTGCTCGCCTCGCAGGGCGCCGACCCGACGCTGCACGCCGAGCTCCTCGCTTTCGCCGCGGGCCATCCGCTCGCTCTGCGGCTGGCCGCCGAGGTAGCCGCGCACGAGACGAATGACAACGTTGTTTGGACCCCCTCACGTACCGTCGTCGAACAGTTGCTGTCGCATCTCGTCGGAGAGATCCCGTCTCCCGTACACCGGCGTGCCCTTGAGGTGTGCGGCCATGCGCTGGACACCACGGAGGACCTGCTGCGTGCCGTCCTGCCCGGCGAGGACGCCACCGAACTGTTCGCCTGGCTGCGTCAGTTGCCTTTCATACGCTCGGGCCGTTTCGGTGTGTACCCGCACGACGTGATCCGCGACTCGCTGGACAGCGACTTCCGCTGGCGCGATTCGGAGCGGTACAAAGCCATGCACCGCACGGTGCGCCGCCATCTCGTAGACCGCATCCACAACGCCCCCGAGAAGGAGGCGCTGCGCGCCACGGGCGCGTACAACTACATTATTTCCAGAGCGGAATGGATCAGGAAGTACCACGGCGGCCGGGACGAGAGCGGTGCCTACGAAGTGCCGCTGCGTCCGGACGACATCGACGACCTGATAGCGCTGACACACAAGACCGAGGGCGAAGAGAGCGCCAGGACCGTCGCCTTCTGGCTCAGGCGTCAGCCGGAGGCATTCCGGGTGCACCGCCGGTACAGCTCGGGAGAACTACTGGGTTTCATGGCCTGGTTACGGATCGACGCGCTCGACGACGATATCCGGGACGCCGACCCCGTCGTGGCGGAGGCATGGCAGTCCGTGTCCGCGACGGCTCCTGTGCGGCAGGGTGAGCACCTCGGTGTGGCACGCTTCATGATTCACCCGGCTACCCATCAACGCCCCTCCCGCTCATGGGATCTGGTGCACATCCGCATCATCTTCGAGCTGCTGCGGGCGAGGAACTGCGCCTGGTCCTGCGTCGTCATCACGCGGCCGGACTTCTGGGAGCCGCTCATGACGTACATGGATCACTTCCAACTGCCGCGCGACGCCACGGACACGGACTCAGATACAGATACAGATACAGACCCCGGTTACAGGCTGTTCTGCCACGACTGGCGCGCGGTGCACGTGGACGAATGGGCGGAGGGCATCGACGCACAACTGCTCAGCGGACCGCCGGGCAAGCCGGCCGACGAGCCGAGTACCCGGGTCAGGCCCCTGACCCGGGAGGAGTCGGACGCCGCGGTCCGTGATGCGCTGCGGTCCTGGCTCGACCCCGACGGATTCGTGGACAACCCCTTGTTGCGCTGCCGACTGGTGAAAGCACACGGTGGTGACGACCCCGTGGAGGCCCTGCGGGAGGTGATCGGCAAAGCCGTACAGCGACTGGAGGCCAATCCGCGTACGCGGCACCTGCATGCGGTACTCACGATGACGTTCCAGTCGTCGTCCACTCAGGAAGCCGTGGCACGACGGTTGAACATGGCGTTCAGCACCTATCGCAGGCACTTGGCACGGGCGGTCGACGAGGTGCGCGAGCGGGTGTGGCAGTGGGAGACACGGGGCCGCATTCCGGATTAGCCGCCGAAGCCCGTGTGCGTGGTGCCGCCCACTCGGGCGGCGGGCACGGCCTCACCGCTCTGTCGGCAGGTCCCGGCCGGCTGACAGGTCGCGGCTGACCGGAACGATCGGCGTCCCGCTCAGTTCATGACTCCACAGCACATCGCTGATCCGCTTCACCGCGGCCGTCAGATGCCGGCGGTAGGTGCTGAAGGACATCCCGAGGCGCCTGGCCACCGCTTCCTGGGTCGGCGCGGCCTTGCTGTACGTCGCCACGACGGCGCGGTGGCGCTTTTCCCCGGCACGCTCTTCCAGCACGGTGTCGATGGCCCGCAGGAGCACATCGTGGAGGCTCTGGCCGTGCTCCGCGACCAGGTGGATACGGTTGAGGGGATTGGCCGCAAGCTCGCCCGGCCACCACAGCGCGCGGAGGGCGTCCCGTACAGCGGCGTCGAACTCCGGCCGGGACAGCACGACGTGTTCCTCCCGCTCCCGCTCCCGCGGAGTTCGGCCCGGAGACGTGAGGGCGGCCGCACCCTCCTGCAGAGCGGCGTTCCTTCCCTCCACCCACGCCATCGCGGACTGGACACGCCAGTCCTGGGCGAACAGGCAGTACCTGTGGTCGCCGATCACGGGCCTGGCGTCGGCCGGCACCATGTCGCTGTCCTCGAGATAGCCGTTCCAGAACCCGTCGTCCCGCATCACCACGATCGACCAGGCGAGACGGTCGGCCCGGATGATCTGCCCCATCGCGCGCCACATCACCAGGTTCATGGAGGCCGAGGGCCGCTGGTACGCACGCGGGTCCACCTGGAAGCGTGCGATGGCCATGTGCTCGCCCGCTCGCAGGGGAGCACCGGCCTCCGCGTGGGCCCAGGCGGCGGCCACCACCGGATCGACGTCCGCCCCTTCCGGCCCGCTGAGCTCCAGCCAGGCCGAACAGGCAACGATGTCATCGGACCGGTTCGAGCGGTAGACGCTGAACGCTTCGGGCTGCCGGTCCAGCCAGAAGCGGGCGATCGCGGCGGACTCGGCACCCTCCGCCTCGTCTACCAGCTCCACCACGCGGCTCTCGTCGGCAGGAGAACAGGGGGCCACCCGCACCGCGCCATCGGAATGCCACACAAGGGTGTCGGTGATCGAACCGGCGGCCCGTTCCAGGTACACCAGGGACTGCATGGCCTGGAGCACCTGTGCAGCGGGCACCTCCCGGACCCGGCCGAGCAGATACTGGTGCATCCGTCGGCGCAGCGCGGCGAAACCGTCCGGGTCACGCCAGCGGAGATCGGCTGCCAGCACCTCGCGCACCACATCGTGCGGAAAGAGCCCGGCCGCGGTGGATTCGATGAACGGCTGGGCGCGCAGCCAGGCGAACACTTCCGCGGCGGGCTCGCCCATCATCGCCCGGAGCAGAGCCTCGGAGGTGACATCGGCCTGGGCGCACACCTCGAGCGCCGTGCGATGGTGCCGGCTCGGCGGATCGCCCACGAGCTGCGGCAGCAGCGTCGCGATCACGTCCCGGCCAGGTGACCAGTCGTCCGCCCGAGGCGTCCCGTCCGTCTTCTGCTGGACGGCGACCGCCGCCGCCAGCGAGAGGGCCAGCGGATTGCCGCCGGTGAAGGACAGCAGTGTCTGGTGTGCACTGGCCGGAACGCCGCGTTCCCGCAGGAAGGCGGCCGCGTCGTCGCGGGCCAGGTTCCGCAGCGGCACCACCTTCATCAGGTCCGCCCATCCCGGGTCGGCGACCCAGCGCGGATCCGGGGCCGCCCGTCCGGCGACGATCGCGATCGCGCCCAGCGGCAGCCGCGGCAGGAAGTTCTCCCACAACCAGTGCTCCAGGCCCTGGCAGTGCTCGAAGGTGTCGACCAGGAGCACCGATTCCGGCTCGCCGATCGCCTTTCCCGCGGCCTCCTCGAAGTCCTCCGGCGTCGCGGAGACCGTACGGCCGTCCACCTCGACCACTAATCGCCCCGCCTCCCGCGCCTCCCGCGCGAACCGCCTCAGGAGCGTGGACTTGCCGATCCCGCCGGGCCCATGAAGGTAGAGCACGGGCGAACCGCCGGGGTCGCCCGCCAGCGAGGACCGGAACAGTGCCAGCTCCGCCACCCGTCCGGCGAAAGCCCGGTCTCGCGCCGCGACCACGAGGTCGCCCAACGAGCCACCGTCCCCTATATGCATGAGCCCCTCATAAACCGAAACGAACCTTGCACGGCCGATCACCTTACGTCGTACACCTCGGCCCAATCGAAGAGTTGAGACGCGCGTCGAAGCGGCTTTGGTTCACTCCGTGGGCGAACCGAGCTGTCTGCGCGACCGAGTGTCACGGCGTCGGAGCGGTCGGTGTGCGGACCGCGGTCTCCGGGGCGGAAAGCGCGCCGGTCCGGGTCGTCGGGCAGCGGGATCACAGGGGGAGATGGTGCGGCTTGGGGCAGCAGGAGGTGGAACGGTTCAGCCGCGGGTGGTGACCTTGGCGCCTCCGAAGACCAGGCCCTTGGTCAGTGGCCGGTCCATGAACGCCTTCGGGAAGATCGGCTCAGGAGCACTGGCCGCGTTCAACCGCTCCAGGTGCTCCGCGGTCAGGACCACATCGAGGGCGGCGATGTTCTTCTCGGCCTGGGCGAGCGTGCGGGCGCCGATGATGGGCGAGGTCACCGCCGGGTTGGCGAGCGTCCAGGCGAGCGCCACCTGCGCCGGCTCGGCGCGTAGGTCGGCGGCCACTTCGCGCACCACGTCGGCGACGGCGAGCGAGCGTTCCGTCAGGTTGCCGGAGGCTTCGATGACCCCCTTGCGGGAACCGGACGCGGTGCCCTGGCCGTTGCCGCCGGCCAGGTCGTCCCGGCTGTACTTGCCGGTCAGAACGCCGCCGCCCAGCGCCGACCACGGCACGACGCCCATCCCCTTGCTCTCGGCCATGGGAATCAGCTCGTGCTCGACCGTGCGCTGGATGAGGCTGTACTCGATCTGAAGGGCGATGAACGGCGACCAGTTCAGGAGGTCGGCCATGGTCTGCATCTCGGAGATGCGCCAGGCCGGCGTGTTGCAGATACCGACGTAGACGACCTTGCCGCTGGTCACGAGGTCGTCCAGGCCGCGCATGACCTCCTGGGAGGACGTGGTGAAGTCCCAGCCGTGCAGGTAGAGGAGATCGATACGGTCCGTCTCCAGCTGTCGCAGGCTGGTCTCCACCGACCGGATCATGTTGAGCCGGTGGTTGCCGCCGGAGTTGGGGTTGCCCGGCTCCAGGGCCATGGTGAACTTGGTGCCGAGTACGACCCGGTCACGACGGCCTTTGAGGAAGCGGCCCAGCAGGCGTTCGGCCGCTCCGTCGGTGTAGTTGACCGCGGTGTCCACGAAGTTGCCGCCCCGGTCGAGGTAGAGGTCGAAGATCGCGGCCGCTTCGTCGGGTCCGGCGCCCCAGCCCCATTCCTCACCGAAGGTCATGGTCCCCAGGGCGAGGGGTGAGACGCGCAGCCCTGAGCGGCCGAGAAGGCGGTAGTCGTCGAGGGAGGCTGTGTTCGGCATGTCGGCTGTCTCCTGTTGTGTGAAAAGGGCGGCGGCAGGGGGCCCGGCCACTCACGGGAACGTCGGACGGTGAGTCGGCGATGGCGGACTTCGCCCTCGCCGACGGCGGCCGCCCCGTCGGGCATGTACAGATCAGTCGTTGTCGGGATAGTCGGCGCTGAGGGTCACGTCGTGCCACGTGGTGAAGTCGGTCCGCAGCCCGTCGAGCCTGGCCAGCGCGACGTCGAGGGCCACCTTGCCCAGGAGCAGTCGCAGCGGTGGGTTCTCCGCGCCGACGGCGTCGATGATCGCGGAGGCGGCGCGTTCGGGGTCTCCCGGCTGGTGGCCGTAGGTGTCCAGGGTGCTCTTGCGCCGTGCTCCCGCGGTCGCCGCGTAGTCCTCGATCCGGATCGAGGACTGACGCATGGACGGGCCGGACCAGTTGGTGCGGAAGGCTCCGGGTTCGACGATGGTGACGTTGATGCCCAGCGGGGCGACTTCGGCGGCGAGCGACTCGGAGAGGCCTTCGACGGCGAACTTCGTGGCGTGGTAATAACCGGTGGCGCCGAAGGCGGCGAGGCCGCCGAGGGACGAGATGTTGACGATGTGGCCGCCGCGCCGCTCGCGCATGCCCGGCAGTACGGCCCGGGTGACGTCCACGAGGCCGAAGACGTTGGTGTCGAAGAGGGCGCGGACCTGGTCGTCCTCCCCCTCTTCCAGGGCGGCGAGGTATCCGTATCCGGCGTTGTTGACCAGGATGTCGATGGGGCCGAGGGCCGTGGTGGCCGCCTTGACGGCAGCGGTGATCTGGGCGCTGTCGGTCACGTCGAGGGCAAGGGCCAGGGCCCGGTCCTCGTGGCCGGAGACGATGTCCGCCACCGTTCGCGGATCGCGGGCGGTGACCACGGCCTTCCAGCCGCGTTCGAGCACAGCGGTGGCCAGGGCACGGCCCAGACCTGTGGAGCAGCCCGTGATGAACCAGACGGGCGCGGTGTTGGCAGACATGGGTGACATGTCCCTTCGTGGGGAGGGCTGTCCGTGGGGATGGCTGTTTGTGGAAGCGTCGTGCCGAGGTTGGTGCGTGGTGTGGGTGGCGCCGGCTCACCGAGGCCGCGCGGGTGCCTCTCGGCACCTGCGGGCATGGCCGATGGAGCGCCGTGGGGGCGCGCTCGGGGAGGGAGCGACGGGATGGCGGTGGGGCGGGCCGTTCAGGCGTCGCCGGCAGGGTGGTCCGCCGACTGCGCCGACTCCGCCGTTTCCCGGGTCTTCGTGGCGGTCAGGCTGCCCAGCAGGGACAGCGCGTGTTCGGAGGGGCTGCCGGGTTCGGCCTGGTAGACGACCAGTTGCTGCCCCGGCGCACTGTTGACGGTCAACGACTCGTAGTCCAGGGTGAGTTCGCCGACGACGGGGTGGTGGAACCGCTTCGTCTCCCGCCTCTTCCGACGGATGTCGTGGCGTGCCCACAGCCTGCGGAAGACGGCACTCTTGAGGGACAGTTCGCCCACCACCTCGATCAGTTGGGGATCGTCGAAGTCCGCGCCCGCCGCCTCACGCAGCCCGGCCACCGTGTTGACGGCGACCCGGTCCCAGTCCGGGTAGAAGTCCCGGGCATCGGGATCGAGGAAGACCAGGCGCATCAGGTCCCCGCTGTAGGTGTGGCCGGCGAACAGTGCCTCGCCGAGCGGGTTGTGGGCCCGGACCGTCATACAGCGGTCCAGGATCACGGCCGGGGTGCTCGGCCAGTTGTCCAGCATCCGCAGCAGACCCGGGCCGAGCCGGGGGCCGCGCGTGCTCCGGCGCCCCTTGGCGGGCAGCGGCCGGGCCAGCTGGTGCAGGTGGGCGATCGCGTCGCCGTCCAGCGTCAGGGCACCCGCCAGGGCGTCGAGCACCTGTACGGAGGGGTTACGCTCCCGCCCCTGTTCGAGACGTACGTAGTAGTCGGTGCTGAGCCCTGCCAGCATGGCCACTTCCTCCCGGCGCAGACCCGGGACCCGGCGCCGGTCGCCGGCGGGCATGCCCAGATCCTCGGGCCGCACCAGTCCACGGCGGGCTCGGAGGAACTGTCCAAGGAGGTTGTCGCTGTCCATGATTCGACGGTAGCCCCGTATGTGTGGCGCAGGGTGGCCCTGATACTCCCAGGCTCGCTCGGTTCCGCAAGGGGGTCAGAGGGAGTGGAGCTGGGCGAGTGTCTGCCTCAACTCGTCCCTCAGCGTGCGCCCGGCGGCCTCGGCGTCCGACCGCACGACAGCGTCCACCAGCGCGGCGTGGCCCTCGTCGCCGTGGTTCGGGTCACCGGAACGCAGTCCTAGAAGCTCCACGAGATCGATCAGCCCTTGTCGCAGCGCAGGCACGAACTCGGTGAACAAGGCCGTCAGTACCGGATTGTGGGCCGCGGCGACCACCGCCGCGTGCAGGGCGATGTCGGCGTCGACGAACTCCTCGTCGCTTCCGGTCGCGGCGTCACGGCGCTTGGCCAAGGCGGCGTCGAGGGCGGCGAGATCGTCGTCGGTGCGGCGTTGCGCGGCCAGCTCAGCGGCTTCGACCTCCAAGAGCATGCGCACTTCGTAGACGTCGGTGATGGCTGCCTGACGGAGCCGTGCGGACCAGTCCTCCTTGGGCCGGGTCGCGATGACGAACACACCGGAGCCCTGGCGCGCCTGGACCAGCCCTGCCCCGGCCAGCGCGCGGAGTGCCTCGCGGACGGTTGACCGTCCTACGCCGAGGGACTTGGCCAGGGAGGTCTCGCCGGGAAGTTTCGTGCCAACGGCCCAGTCGCCCCCGGAGATCTGCTCGCGCAGGCGCTCGGCGGCCTGCTCCACCAACGGCGACGGCCGCAAGGCGCCAAGTGACATGTGACATCCACCTTCCTGAACTCCTCAGGTTGTCTGAGGAGTTGAATGGCCGTTACTGTACCCGGCATGCCGCTGCGCGATCTTCTTCTCCTCGTCTGCCGCTGCGGGGCCTGACGCGACCGGCCCCCCGCAGCGGGTGTCGGGCTGCGCCGGTCACCGGATGACCGACTGAAAGAAGTTCCGCCCTCATGGCTTCCCCCTTCGAGACCATGGCGTTTCCCACCCTGCGCACTCCGTCCGGTGACATCCCGGCGGACGCGCCAGGATGGAACCCTCAGCGCCCGAGCGCGATGCCGCACCACCGATACCGGCCCGCGGATGCGCGGGTCGCCCTGCCCCTGACCGACCGGACCTGGCCGGCGCGCCGACTCCAGCAGGCTCCGCTGTGGGTACCGGTCGACCTGCGGGACGGCAACCAGGCGCTGGCCGAACCGATGGACACCGAGCGCAAGCGCCGGATGTTCGACCTCCTGGTCACGATGGGCTTCAAGGAGATCGAGGTCGGCTACCCCTCCGCCAGCCAGACCGACTTCGACTTCGTACGGCACCTGGCGCGCAGTGGCGCCGTACCCGACGACGTGACCATCTCCGTCTTCACGGCGGCCCGCCCGGACCTGATCGACCGGACCGTCGCCTCCGTCGAAGGGCTTCCCCGCACGGTCGTCCACCTCTACACCGCCACCGCGCCCACGTGGCGGGACGTGGTCCTGGGCCGCTCCCGCACCGAGGTCCACGCGCTGATCCGGGACGCCGCCACTCACCTGATGCGGCGCGCGGAGGAACAGCCGGGTGCCGACATCCGGTTCGAGTTCTCCCCGGAGGTCTTCAACCTCACGGAACCGGACTTCGTCCTGGAGGTGTGCAACGGCCTGACCGCACTGTGGGAAGCGAGCCCGGACCGACCGGTGATCCACAACCTGCCGGCCACGGTGGAGATCGCCACCCCCAACGTGTACGCCGACCAGATCGAGTACATGGACCGCCACCTGGCACACCGCGGGTCCGTGATCCTTTCGGTGCACCCGCACAACGACCGTGGCACCGGAGTCGCCTGCGCCGAACTCGCCGTGCTGGCCGGGGCGCAGCGCGTGGAGGGCTGCCTGTTCGGCAACGGCGAGCGGACCGGGAACGTCGACCTCGTCACCCTGGCCCTGAACCTGTACGCACAGGGCGTGAACCCCATGATCGATTTCTCCGACATCGACGCGGTACGCGAGGTGGTGGAGCACTGCAACCGGCTGCCGGTCCACCCGCGCCACCCCTATGGCGGCGATCTCGTGCACACAGCCTTCTCCGGCACACACCAGGACGCCATCGCCAAGGGCCTGGCCCAGCACGCAAAGCAGGCCGCCGAGACGGGGCTCTCCGTCGAACAGGCGCCATGGGCGGTGCCGTATCTGCCCATCGACCCGGGCGACATCGGGCGCACGTACGAAGAAGTCATCCGCATCAACTCCCAGTCCGGCAAGGGAGGTGTCGCCCACCTGCTCCACACCCACCACGGCCTGGACCTGCCCCAGGCGATGCGTCCGGACGTCTCCCGTACGGTGCAGCAGGTCACCGACGCCACCGGGCGGGAGCTCTCCTCCAAAGACCTGTGGGAGCTCTTCCGCACCACCTACATCGTCCCGGCTCAGGACGGTGACGTCACGCTGGTCGCCTGGAACACGGCGGAAACCGCTCCCGGCGAGCACCGGTTCAGCTGCACGCTGCGCACCGACGGGCAGGAGCGTTCCTGCCGGGGCACCGGGAACGGGCCGCTGTCCGCTCTCACCGATGCCCTCCGCACCGCGGGCATCACCGTCGACATCCTCGGCTACACCGAACACGCCACCGCCAGCGGTCCTGGCAGCCCCGCCGTCGCCTACGCCGAGTGCCGGGTGGACGGCGTCACCCGCTGGGGGGCCGGCTGGGACACCTCGGTCCTGACCTCGTCCGTCCACGCGGTCATGGCCGCCGTCAACCGAGCCCAGGAAGCCCGGTCGTGAACGCGGCCCCGGTCCTGCGGGTGAAGGACGTGGACGTGGTCCGCGAGGGCAAGGCGATTCTGCGCGAGGCGTCGCTGACCGTACAGGCCGGCGAACACTGGGCGCTGCTCGGCGCCAACGGCGCGGGCAAGAGCACCTTGCTCGCTCTCCTCGGAGCCCTCATCCACCCCACCCACGGCATCGTGGAAGTGCTGGGCCACCAGCTGGGACGGGTCGACCTGCGGCAACTGCGCTCCTACGTGGGCCACGTCGACCCCCGGCATCCGCTGAACTCGCCCCTCAAGGTCCAGGACGTCGTACTGACCGGACTGACCAACACCGTCGAGCGCGTTCCCCGTTGGCACCCGACGCCCGAGCAGGCTGCCATGGCCGACCGCCTCATCGGCCTGCTCGGCCTCGGTGACCGCCGCGAGGCACGCTGGCCGACCCTGTCCCAGGGCGAACGCGGCCGTACGCTGATCGCTCGGGCGCTCATGCCCAGTCCGCGACTGCTGCTCCTCGACGAGCCCGCGACCGGCTTGGATGTCGCCGGCCGCGAGCAGCTCATCGAACGGCTCGACACGCTTCAGGAAACCTATCCGGAGCTCGCATCGGTCCTGGTCACCCATCATTTGGAGGAACTTCCTCCGGGTACGACCCATGTGATGCTGCTACGTGACGGGCGTTGTCTGGCCCGCGGCCCGGCCGACGCGGTCCTGACGAGTGATCAGGTCAGCGAGTGCTTCGACCACCCCATCCGCCTGACCCGCGTCGACGGACGCTGGAGTGTGCGGGCCGGCCGCCCGGCCGGACCCCAGGTCGGCTGAGGGACGACCGGGCAGTCGACGGGAGGCGTCTCGCCCGACACGTGCCGCAGACATCCGGTCACCGGCCACCGGTCACCGGATGTCTGCGCCGGTGGTCGTCGGCGGCGGGTTGAGGTTCCGCGTCCGAACCCGTTCGACCAGCCCGTCCGGGAAGCGGATCTCCACGGCCCCGTCCGGCGTCGGAGTCGCCCAGGCGTCGGTACGCAGGGTGTGGAGGTCCCCGTACACGTCAGGGTCCGCGGTGAGAACGACCAGTGTCACGAGCAGCCGCGTGCCGCCGGGATACCGGTCCAGCGTGAGCAGGGGCGTCGCCGAGTGGTCGCCGTAGGCGTTGTGGCCGTGGGCGTGTGTCACGGTGCCGCGGGCCGGGATGCCGTGGTCGTCCCAGCCCAGCAGGCCCACGAGGGCGCTGGTCAGGCCGTCGGGTCGGCGGGTCAGTGCCCAGCCCGCTCCGGTCCTCCCGGTGGGCGTGCTGTCGCAGGCGACCGCCCAGCCGCCTTCGCGCACTCGGACGCCGGCCGGGGCGTGCACCCGGTGCACGCGCACCTCCCAGGGGCCGTGCACGACACTGACCGTGGTGATACTCGGCTCTGTGCCGTCGCCGTCCACCGCGAGCGGGGTGTGCCACGAGGCCGCCTGCCGGCCGTGGACGTACAGCGGATGGATGCGGCCCCTGCGGGACGCACCCGAACTGTCCAGCAGCGCGATGTGGTTGTCGGGGCCCGGCGACGCGTCGTCGGGCGGGGTCTCCGGCGCGGCCGCGCTGGAGTACGCGAACCGGGTGTAGTGCGGGTTGTCCTGAGGTGGAAAGGGCGGGGGCGGCAAGCGGTCGCTGCCGTGGTTGACCAGCCGCACGATGCCGTCGGCGGCGGTGGAGTGCAGCAGCCACCCGGGGGCGGGCAGGGCCAGGCATCGGTCCGCGGTGTCGACGGGGCCGGGTTCCTCGGGTGCCGTCCACACCGGATGGTCCGCGGGCAGCAGCAGTCCGAGGAACGCCTTGCTGGCCCAGTACGGGGACGCGGGGCCCGAGTACCGCTGGGTGACGGGGAGAAAGGGCCGGTACCAGCCCAGGCTCAACAGCCCCTGCCCGTCCGGCACTCCGTGGTCGGCGAAGTGCTTCAGGGCGCCGGAGGCCAGGCGGCGCGTACGACCCGGTGGCAGCGAGGTGGCGTCGGCCAGGGCGCCGGCCCAGAGCGGGGCGGCGGCGGCGAAGCGGTAGGTGAGCGACCGGCCCTGGTGGACGGGGGCGCCGTCGGAGCCGAAGAAGTACTGGTGGGTGTCGAGGAACTCGCGCAGGCGGGCGCGGTGCGTCGCCACGAGGCCGCGGTCGGCGCGGGGCCCTGCGATGCGGGCCCACAGGACCGGGTACAGGTGCAGTGCCCAGGCGTTGTAGTAGTCGAACTTCCGTCCGTCGCCGTCCGTGTACCAGCCGCCTCCGCGGTACCAGTCGTCGAGCCGTGCCAGACCGTCGTCGATTTCGGCGCGGCTGTGCGGGGCCCCCACGGAGGCGAGGAACTCCTCGGTGATGACCTGGAAGAGCCGCCAGTTGGAGTCGTTGGCGGTGGCTCCGACGAACCCGCCCAGCCAGGCCGCGGCGTTCTGCCGTACGGCGTCGGGCAGTTGGTCCCAGATCCAGGGGCGCGTCTCGTGCAGTGCGACGGCGATGGAGGCCGCTTCGACCATCGGCTGGCCGCGGTCGGTGATCGGGGGCCAGTGTTCCGGGTGGCCGGGGTCGGTGCCGGCGGCGAGACCGACCGTGTAGCGCTCGACCAGGTCGTGGACGACGGTGCTGCCGGGCCGGTCCGTGCCGCCCGCGCCGGCGATACGGAAGGCGGCGAGCAGGAAGGAGCGGGCGTAGCCCTCCAGACCGTCGGACCAGGACCCGGAGTGACTGGCCCGGCCGGGCAGCCGGTACTGGGCCAACTCCCTTGAGGCGTAAGGGAGCAGGCCGTCCAGGAGGCGGTCGGCCATCGCCTCCCAGTGCGCTCGGGTCCAGCCGGTGAGAGGTGAGTGTGCGGGGTCGGGGGGCGGCAGGTGGGAGGGGTGCGTCGGGTCGGGGAGCGACACGTGCGGCGCGGTCATACGGGGATGGGGTCCTTTGTCAGTCGGGGCGCCCCGGCGGGGGCGGCTGGACGCTGTCGCGTACGACGATGTGGGTGCCCAGCAGGTGGTGGGCACCCGCGGTGTACTCGGGATCGCGCAGGGCGAGGCGTACCGCGGCGCGGCCGAGTTCCTCGGCGGGGGTGCGGACGGTGGTAAGCGGGGGGTTGAAGTCCTCGGCGAGCGGGATGTCGTTGTAGCCGACCACCGAGATGTCGTCCGGGACGCGCAGGCCTGCGTCGGCGATGGCCCGCAGTACTCCGGCGGCGACCATGTCGTCGCCGGCGAACACCGCCGTGAAGTCCGGGCCGTCCTTGAGCAGTTCGGTCATCGCCCGGTGGCCGGCCGGCCGGCCGAGGCCGCAGTCGACGACGTGGGCGGCCTCGGGCGGCAGGCCGTGCTCGGTGAGCGCGGCCCGGTAGCCGGCGACCCGCGCGTCCAGGGTGGTGTTGCCGGGCAGTCCGCCCAGGAAGACGATCCGGCGGTGGCCCGCCGACAGCAGATGGCCGGTGATGGCACGGGCCCCGGCCTCGTTGTCGAACTCCACCACCAGGGCCGGGATGCCGGGCTCCGGCGCGGGCCGTCCGCACAGCACGAGACGGGCTCCGGCGGCGTCCAGGGCCTGCGCGTAGTGCGCGACGCGCTCCCGGTAGGCGTCGTCCTCCACGACCCCGCCGACCAGGATCACCAGCCGGGCGCCCTCCTCCCGCATCAGCTGCACGAACTCCAGCTCACGCTGCGGGTCCCCGCCGGTGGCCCCGACCAGACACAGCCAGCCGCGGGAGGCGGCCTCCGCCTCCACGCCCTCGGCGACATGCGCGTAGAAGGGGCTGGTGACCTGCCGCAGCACGACCGCGACCATCTTGCGGCCGCCACCCACCAGTGCACGCGCGTGCGCGTTGGCCACGTAGTCCAGATCGCGGGCCGCGCGCAGCACCCGGGTCCGGGTGGACGCCGGCACCGGATAGTTCCCGCTCAGCACGCGCGAGACGGTGGCCATGGACACCCCCGCCCGCTCGGCGACCTCGCGGATCGTCACCCGCCCCTTCGGCGCCATGTCGCTTCCCATCCCCCGTGTCTCCTTCCGGCCGTCCGTCGCCGCACGTCAGCTGTTGGCCGCGTGGTCCTCGGCGAATTCCTCGGCCATTCTGTCGCCGCCGCGGGTCCGCCACTTCTTCGCCGCGGCGTCGAGTTCGGAGAGCGGGAGGCGGCCCGCGATGATGCCGGTGGCGGCGTCGTCCATCAGGGCCTTGAGCGTGGTGCCCTGAGCGGTGTAGGTACGGGACTGGAGTCCCCAGGAAGCCTTGCGGATCGCTCGCGGTACGACCTTCTGCTGCCAGGCGTGCAGGGCGCGTACGGCGTCGGGCAGGCCCGGCACGAACAGCACCTGGGGGCCTTCGGCGAGGTACTTCAGCGGCAGGTTGGTGTTGTTCTCCACCTTGCCCAGTTCGTTGGCCTCGGGCGAGCCGTCCTTCGCCCGGGTGAAGTGGGTACCCTCCAGGCCGTAGTGGACGAGCTCCCACTCCTTGCTGCCGAAGGGCGCGGCGAGGTAGTCGAGGACCCGCAGCAGCAGTTCGATGCGCTCCTTCTTCGCCTTCTTCAGGATGGTGTAGCCGAAGGAGCGGCGGGCCGCGACGCTGCCGCCGGGCTCTCCGCCGACGCTGTACGGGATGGCCGCCGCCGGGGTGAACAGGCCCTTGGAGTCGAGGTACTTGGGCAGGTAGGCGCCGAAGCCGTCCTGCATGGAACCGACGGTCCCGTTGAGCCAGAGGGTGACCAGGTCGGGCTGGGAGAGCGAGGTGGCGTCGGGGTGGTAGGAGCCGTTCTTGCGCAGCTGGGCCTGGTAGGCGACGGACGCCTTGAAGCGCTCGTCGGTGTAACCGGGCAGGAAGGTGCCGTCCTTGTCCACGGCCCATTCCTGCGGTGCGTTGTGGGCGGCGGAGTGGAAGGCGCCGCCGAAGACGGAGCCGGTGGCGGCGCCGAGCGCGTACTTCTTGCCGCTCGTGCCTTTCCCGGCGACGGCGGCGAAGTCCTCGGAGGTCCAGCCCTCCTTCATCCCGGCGCCGGTGAAGAAGCCCTGGTTGAGCCAGAGGGTGGAGCCGGGCAGCGGGCGCTCGAGGGGGATGCCGTAGATACGGCCGCCGATGCGGCCCATGTCGCGCCAGGCGTGGGTGGGGATGTTGGCGAGGTTCGGGTACGTCTTGACCGCGTCGCCGGACAGGAACGGGGTGAGGTCCTCGGCCCGGCGCTGCACGAACTGGGCCTCGCGGGGCAGCACGAAGCCGGAGAAGATGTTGATGATGTCGGGCAGATCGCCGGCGTCACCGGCCATCACGGTCGCCATCTTCTTCTGGTAGTCGGTCTGCGAGACGATGGTGTACTCGATCTTCACGCCGAGTGCCTTCTCGACGGCGGTCCAGAACTTGTTGGCCGAGGCGGGCTTGGGCGGCGTGCCGAAGGACACCGACATGACCCTGATCGTGGAGCCGTCGCCGGGCTTGTCGGGGACGGCGGTCACCAGGTCGGACGGGTAGGCGGTGTAGCCGGCCTGGACGCCCGCCTCGGTGGGCGCGAGGTCCGGCTTCGGACCGGAGAACGGGACGTACACGGGCCAAGGGGCCAGTTTCTTGCCCGCGTTGGAGACGTCGCCGTCGCTCGATCCGCTGGAGCAGGCGGTGAGCGTGCCGGGGACGGCCAGCGCGGCGCCGCCGACGGCGATCGAGCGCAGCAGGGTGCGCCGGGACAGTGAGGACATGGGCAACCGACCTTTCGTAGCACGGCTCTTGACGATGAGTCAGTTCTGAGGAGTCAGTTCTTGGCGAAGAGTCAGCTCTTGATGGCGCCGGTGAGCACGCCCTTGGTGAAGTACTTCTGGAGGAAGGGATAGACGAGCAGGATCGGCACGGTGGCGATCACCAGGACCGCCATCTGCACGGTCTGCGGCGCGTTGACGGTGGCCTCGCCGACGGTCGTGTCGGTGAGCCCGGAACCGGCCACCACGTAGGTGCGCAGGACCTGTTGGAGCGGCCAGTGGTCGCTCTCCAGGTAGAGGGAGGCGTAGAACCAGGAGTTCCAGTACGCCACGGCGTAGAAGAGGCCGACGACGGCCAGTGCCGCCTTCGACAGCGGCAGCACGACCGACCACAGCACCCGCCAGTCCCCCGCCCCGTCGAGACGCGCCGCCTCGTACAGCTCCTCCGGGATCGCCTGGAAGAAGCCGCGCAGGACGACGAGGTTGAAGACGTTCACCAGCACGGGCAGGATCAATGAGCTGTAGGAGTCCAGCAGTCCGAGCTCCTTGACCACCAGGAAGCTGGGGATCATGCCGGGCGGGAAGAGGAACGTGAACAGGACCAGGATCAGGACGGGTTTGCCGCCGAAGACACCGGGGCGGGACAGGGCGTAGGCGAGGGTCACCGTGCAGGCGAGGCTGAGCAGGGTGCCGACGACGGTGACGCCCGCGCTGACGCCGAGGGCGTGGGTGACGATGCCGCCTTCGAGGATGTCCCGGTACGCCTTGAGGGTCGGGTCCGTCGGCCACAGCACCCAGCCGCCGTTGGCCACCACCTCGCGCTGGGAGGCGAGCGAGGTCGACAGGATCACCAGGAACGGCACGCAGACCAGCAGCACCACCGCGATCAGCGCGAGGACCTTGGCGACCTGCGTGGCGGGCTTCGGCTTCTCCATCCAGCCGGGCCGTGCATGGGCGCTCACTTGTAGACCCCCTGTTCGCCGAGACGGTGGGCGACCTTGTTGGCCGCGTAGACGAGCAGGGCGCCGATGACGCCCTTGAAGAGGCCCGCGGCGGCCGCGAATCCGTAGTCGCCGCCGACGATGCCCTGGTAGTACACGAAGGTGTCGATGATCTCGGCGGCCTGCGGTCCGACCGCGTCGCGCTGGAGCAGCATCTGCTCGAAGCCGACCGAGAGGATGTCGCCGAGCCGCATGATGAGCAGCAGCACGATCACCGGCCGGATGGCGGGCAGTGTGACGTGCCAGAAGCGCCGCCAGGGTCCGGCGCCGTCGATCGCGGCGGCCTCGTACTGCTGCTCGTCGACCTGGGAGAGCGCCGCGAGGAAGATGATCGTGCCCCAGCCGGCGTCCTTCCAGATGACCTGGGCGACGGTGAGCGGCTTGAAGGCGTCGGGGTTGCCGATGATGTCGACGGTGCTCAGTCCCGCGTCGCCGAGGTAGCCGTTCACCATGCCGGTGTCGCCGAGCACCTGCTGGAACAGGGCGACGACGATCACCCACGAGATGAAGTGCGGCAGATACGCCACGGACTGCACGAAGCGGCGGACGGTGCTCCAGGTGAGCGTGTGCAGGAGCAGGGCGAGCGCGAGCGGCACGGGGAAGTAGAAGACGATCTGGAGGAGCGCGATCCAGACGGTGTTGAGGACCGCGTCCCAGAACCCGGTGTCCTGGAACATCCGTTGGAAGTTGTCCAGGCCGACCCACGGACTGCCCCAGATGCCGTCGAAGGGCACGTAGTCCTTGAACGCGATGACGTTGCCGAGCAGCGCCCCGTAGTGGAACACGAGGAAGTACACGAGCCCGGGCACCATCAGCAGGAACAGCGTTCGGCCCCTGCGGGCGTGAAAACCTTTTCGCTTGGTCGGAGCGCCTGACGGACGACGGGAAGGGCGGCTCGCCGTCGGTTTCCTGGGGCGCTCGCGCAGCAGCGCTGCCACGCGGCCTCCTCGACTGTGGGTACGGAGTGAGGGGAAGTTAAAACGTTTTCAGTGCGCGGTCAACACTTCTGACACATCTCTGGTCAACGAGCGCCCCGCGGACGGCCGGCGCCGGCGCACACGCCCTCAACTCCCCTACCGGGACAGGCGGATCGGACCGCACGGCGCACCGGCCACGAGCGGTTCAGGTCACAACGCGCATGAGCGGCCCCCGAGATGCAGCCGCACGGCCGGGCGCCACAGCCGGAAAGCTCCCGCGTTCCGGCTGGTCAACCCTGGTTCTGGTGTTACTCCCAGACCACGACGTTGCGCCGCACCGGTACCGTCGCGGGACCGGTGGCGAACAGCTCGGGCGAGTGCGCCCGGATGCGCTCGATGTCACTGAAGACGGCCCGCAGGTGCGCACGCATGGCGGTGCGAGCAAGGGAAACGTTTCCACCGACCACCGCGTCGAAGATTTCGAGGTGCTGGGCGGCGAACACCGCCGGGGACACGTTCTCGTGCAGGCCGAGCCGCCTCGCCCGGTCCAGGTGCCCCTTGGCCGCGGCGACGGTGGTCCAGACGTTGCCATGACCGCTCAGCCGCATCAGACCCTGGTGGAACGCCTCGTCGAGGGCGAAGAACTCCTCCAGGCCGAGGTCCGCGCGCCGCTGGCGTTCCAGGTTGTCCCGCAGTTCCCCGACGACCGCCGGATCGAGCGGTGTGGGCAGGTCCTCCAGCGAGGCGAGCTCGACGGCCTCCCGCAGGAACTGGGCGTCGGCGACCTGCGCCGGGTCCACCCGGGACACGAACGACCCGATCTTCGGGAAGACCTGCACCAGGCCCTCCTGGGCCAGCAGGATCAGGCTCTCCCGCACCGGCGTGCGGCTGACACCCAGGGACGCGGCGAGTTCGTTCTCCGACAGGGCGGCGCCCGGGGCGAGTTCGAGGGTCAGGACCATCTGACGCAATTTCAGGTAGATCTCGCGCCGACTGGTCCGCCGCCCGTTCGATTGAGCCATACGCCCATCGTACGTAGTCGGCGGGCACGCTTTTGACCGGCGCCTTTGCCGACTCGCCGGGCATTCCCATGAGGTCCGGCCACCGGTCGGACACCCACGCGTCCGCGAGCGTCCGCGCAGGCGCACCGCCGAGTCGGCGGCGGACCCACAGGCGAAAACGGGGTGACAGGAGTCTTGCCCGAGCTGCGCGACAAGTGCTTGTATACAAGTACTGAACGACCGCACTGCAAGGCCGGAGGAACCCGGATGAACCGGCGACCCTTCGGTTCGTCGTAAGGAGCCCCTGTGAGCAAGATCGAGCGCGTCGAGCTGTTCGTCGCGTCTCCCGGCCGCACCTTCGTGACCCTGCGCATCACCACGACGGACGGCGTGACCGGACTCGGTGACGCCACACTCAACGGCCGCGAACTGGCCGTCGCGAGCTATCTGCGCGATCACGTGGTCCCGCTGCTGATCGGCCGGGATCCCGCCCGCATCGAGGACGTGTGGCAGTACCTCTACAAGGGTGCCTACTGGCGGCGCGGACCCGTCACCATGACGGCCATCGCCGCCGTCGACACCGCACTGTGGGACATCAAGGGCAAGGTCGCAGGACTGCCCGTCCACGACCTCCTCGGCGGCCGTTCCCGCAACGGCGTGCTGGTCTACTCGCACGCCAGCGGCACCGACGTACCCTCGCTCCTTGACGACGTCGAGCGCTATCTGGAGCTGGGCTACAAGGCCGTCCGGGCGCAGGCCGCGGTGCCCGACATCGGCGGCACCTACGGCGTCCGCAAGGGCAAGGTCTACGAGCCGGCCGCGACCGAGCTGCCCGACGAGCAGCCCTGGGACACCGAGGCCTACCTCGGTTTCGCGCCCACCTACCTGGAAGCGGTCCGGGAGCGTTTCGGCTTCGGCTTCCACCTCCTCCACGACGTCCATCACCGGCTCACCCCGATCGAGGCGGCCCGCTTCGGCAAGAGCGTCGAGAGCTGCCGGCTGTTCTGGATGGAGGACCCGACTCCGGCCGAGAACCAGGAGGCGTTCCGGCTCATTCGCCAACACACCACGACGCCGATCGCGGTCGGCGAGGTGATGAACTCGATCTGGGACGTCAAGGACCTGATCACCGAGCAGCTCATCGACTACGTACGCACCACCGTCGTGCACGCGGGCGGCATCACCCACCTGCGGCGGATCTTCGACCTCGCGGCGCTCTACCAGGTACGGACCGGTTCGCACGGCGCCACCGACCTCTCCCCCGTCAGCATGGCCGCCGCCGTGCACCTCGACATCGCCGTGCCGAACTTCGGTATCCAGGAGCACATGGGCCACCCCGACGAGACCGCCGAGGTGTTCCGCACCGGCGTCACGTTCGCCGACGGCATGCTCCACCCCTCCGAGGAGCCGGGCCTCGGCGTCGACTACGACGAGAAGGCGGCGGAACGGTTCCCCTACCAGCGGCGCTACCTCCCGGTCGCGCGCCGCCTCGACGGCTCGGTGCACGACTGGTGAGCACCGTCGCCCTTCCCGCACTCGACCGCGCGGCGCTCTCCCGGCTCACGCCCGAGCAGCGTCCCCAGGTCGACCCCGCCGAACTGCGCACCCGCGTCGTCCACTTCGGCCTCGGCGCCTTCCACCGGGCGCACCAGGCGGTCTACACCGAGCACGCCGCCGCCCGGTCCGGCGAGCCCTGGGGCATCACCGCCGTCGCGCCCCGGTCGGCGGAGACCGTGCGCGCCCTGCGGGACCAGGACTGCCTGTACTCGCTCACCGAACGCCGTCCGGAGGGCAGCGTCTCCCGCGTCGTCGGTGCGCTCACCGGCGCGCTGGCCATGGGTCCCGACGCCACGGCCGTCGACGCCCTGCTCGCCGACCCCGAGGTGACGGTGGTGACCCTGACCATCACGGAGAAGGGCTACCACCGCTCGCCCCGGACCGGCGGCCTTGACACCGCCGCGGCACCGGTCGCCGCCGACCTCGTGGCGGCCTCGGGCGGCCCCCTCACCACGGTGGTCGGACGCCTGGCCGCCGGGCTGGCCGCGCGGATGCGTGTGGGCGCGCCGCCGGTCAGTGTCGTGTCCTGCGACAACATGGCGGCCAACGGGGCCGTACTGAGCCGGGTAGTACGCGACTTCGTCCGTGCCTCCAGTTGGCCGGACCGCATGGAGATCCTGGACCGGATGTCCGAAGCCGTCGCCTTCCCCTCGACGGTCGTGGACCGGATCGTGCCCGCGGCCGGCGAGGCGGACCGGGCGGCGGCCGCCGCCGCGCTCGGCGTCCACGACGCCCTCCCCGTGACGGGTGAGCCGTACCGGCAGTGGGTCCTGGAGGACTCCTTCGCCGCGCCCCGACCGCCCTGGGAACTGGACGGCGCCCTGTTCGTCCCGGACGCCGTGCCCTACCAGCTCACCAAACTGCGGCTGCTCAACGGCTCCCACTCGGCCCTGGCCTACCTCGGCACGGCGGCCGGTCACACCACCATCGCCGACACCCTGGCGGCGGACTGGGGCGCGCGCCTCGTCCGGGCCCTGTGCACGGAGGTCGCCCCCACCCTCCCCGCGGGCGGCCCCGATCCGGGCTCGTACGCCTACGACCTCGTCGTACGCTTCCGCAACCCCGCGATGCGTCACCTGCTGCGGCAGATCGGCTCCGACGGATCACTGAAGATCACCGAGCGCTGGCTGCCCGCCCTCCGCACCCTTCGCGCACGCGGCACGAGCACCCCGGTCCTCGAACTCGCCCTCGCCGCCTGGGTGCACCACACCCGCCAGGCGGACGTGCTCACCGACCCCGCGGCCGACACGCTCACCGCCTGCTGGGGGCCGGCCGGCCGTCCCGTGGACACGGTCCGCGCACTCCTGCGTGTCCTCGGCGCGACCGACCTGGCGGACGAGGACGCCCTCACCGCCGCTGTCGCGGACCGGCTACCTGCCCTGCGGGCCGGCCGCGTCGAGATCTGAGCCCCGCTTCAGTCCCCGAACGCCTCCGTCCCCGACAGCCCCCGATAGTTCACGAGTTCACGAACAACGGAGTTCACCGATGAAGGACAGCGCCACAGCCGCTCAGCAGGCGCGCCCAGCCCAACGCAGCACCCGCGATCTCACCCGGGCCGCGGTCTCGGGCTGGCTCGGCACCGCCATGGAGTTCATGGACTTCCAGCTCTACTCGCTGGCCGCCGCGATCGTCTTCGACAAGATCTTCTTCCCGGACGTCAGCCCGGCGATCGGGCTGATCGCCGCGATGGCCACCTACGGCGTCGGTTACGTCGCCCGGCTCGCCGGTGCCGTCTACTTCGGCCGGATGGGCGACCGGATCGGCCGCAAGAGAGTCCTGTACCTCACGATCATGCTGATGGGCGTCTCCACCACCCTGATCGGCGCCCTGCCCACCTACGCCACGATCGGCATCCTCGCGCCCATCCTGCTCGTCGCGCTGCGCCTCATCCAGGGATTCGGAGCCGGCGCCGAGATCGCCGGCGCCACCGTGATGCTCGCCGAGTACGCACCCGTCAAGCGGCGCGGCCTGGTCGCCTCTCTCGCATCCCTCGGCACCAACTCCGGAACGCTGGCCGCCTCCGGCCTGTGGGCCATCCTGCTCGCCGTGCTCAGCGAGGACCAACTGCTCTCCTGGGGCTGGCGGCTGCCCTTCCTGCTGAGCTTCGCGCTCATGTTCTTCGCGGTATGGCTGCGCCGCGGCCTCAAGGAGAGCCCGGTCTTCGAGGAGCGCCCCGACGTCGTGGACGGCGTGGCCCTCTCCCGCGACGAGGTCGAGTCCGCCATCACCGCCGTCGACGCCGAGGGCCCGACCGGTGCCCCGGCGAGCGAGCAGGGCAGCGTCCTGGCGGCGGGCATCCGCCAGCGCAAGGGCAAGGCCTTCTTCCTCGCGCTGGGGCTGCGCTTCGGCCAGGCGGGCAACTCCGGTCTCGTCCAGACGTTCCTCGTCGGCTACATCGCCACCAACCTCGCGGTCGGCCGGTCCGTCCCCACGAGTGCGATCGTGTACGGCTCGCTCCTGGGCTTCGCCACCGTGCCGGCGGTCGGCATGCTGGGCGACCGCTACGGACGCCGGGCGATGTACCTCGCGCTCTCGCTGCTCACCACCGTCCTCGCCTTCCCGGTGATGCTCCTCATCACCTCCGGCTCGACTCCGGGGCTGATGATCGGCATGGTGCTCGGCCTGAACGTCGGAGTCCTCGGCCTGTTCTCGCTGGAGAGCGTGGCGATGGCGGAACTCTTCGGATCCCGCACCCGGTTCACCCAGCTCGCGCTCGCCAAGGAGATCGGCGGCATCCTCGCCACCGCGATCGGCCCGGTCCTCGCGGCGACGCTCACCGCCGTCACCGGCAGCTGGTGGCCCATCGCCGCGATGCTCATCGTCTACTCGCTCATCACCTTCGTCAGCGCGTTCCTCGCGCCCGAGACCCGCGGACGCGACCTGGTCCGGCTGGAGGACGCCGTATGAGGGCGGTCGTGGTGCACGGGCCCGGCGACGTACGCATCGACGAACGCGCCCGGCCGGTGCCGGGCCCCGGCGAGGTACTGCTGGCCCTGGAGTGGGGCGGGATCTGCGGATCCGACATCGCCTACTGGAAGAACGGGGCGTCCGGCACCGCCGCGCTCGCGCACCCCCTGGTGCTCGGTCACGAGGTCGCGGGACGGATCGCCGCGCTCGGCGCCGGAGTCACCGGCCTCGACGAAGGGCAGCCGGTCACCGTCCACCCGGCGCAACCGGTCGGCGACGACGTCCTGCCGGAGCGGATCGCCGGACGCACCAACCTCCATCCGCGCATCCGCTACTTCGGCTCGGCGGCCTTCGATCCGCACACCGACGGGGGGTTCAGCGAGTACCGGACGGTCGGCGCGGACCAGATCCGGCCGCTGCCCGACGGCGTCGACACCCTGCAGGGTGCCCTGGCCGAACCGCTGGCCGTCGCCCTGCACGCCGTCGGCCGGGTCCCCGACCTGCGCGGCCGGACCGTCCTGGTCAACGGCGCCGGACCCATCGGCTCCCTGGTCGCCGCCGCCGCCCGGCACCGCGGGGCGGGCACCGTCGTCGCCGCCGACCTGACCGCGTCCTCCCTCGCCGTCGCCCGCGCCATGGGCGCCGACGAGACACGCGACCTCTCCCTCTGCGAGAGCCTGCCCGAGGACGTGGACGTGGTCTTCGAGGCCTCCGGCGCGCCGTCCGCGCTCGGTCCGGTGCTGCGGGCCACGGCCCGCGGCGGGACCCTCGTCCAGGTCGGCAACCTGCCCGGCACCGCCGTGGCCGCCGCGCTCGGCGATCTGGTGACCCGCGAGATCACCTGGATCGGCTCCTACCGCTTCGTCGACGAGATCGACGACGCCCTGCGCGCCCTGCGGGACGGTCTCGACGTGACACCGCTGATCACCCACCGCTTTCCGCTGGAACGGGCCGAGGAGGCACTGGCCGTCGCCGCCGACCCTGGGAGCGGAAGCAGCAAGGTCATGCTGCGGCTGGCCGGCACCTGACGCCGGCCGACCTCATCCCCGTACGACGTACGCCGTACGTCAACACGTCAATACTCACCGCGCACGCCATCACGTACGCCATCAGACACCGTCCGCCAGGAGAATCCCGTGTCCTTGCCGCTCCCGTCCCACGTCGCCGACAGCCGCAAACAGGTGGCCGACGTCGTGTGTGTCGGCGAGACGATGGCCGTCCTCAGCCCGCCGGATGCCCGTCCGCTCGCCGAGCAGTCGACGCTCAGGATGGCCATCGGCGGTGCCGAGTCGAACGTCGCCTGCGGGCTGGCCGGTCTCGGGCACCGCGCCGCATGGCTGAGCCGGCTGGGCGACGATCCGTTCGCGCGCCGCATCCTGGCCGAACTGACCGCGCGGGGTGTGGATGTGACGGCCGTCGAGACCGACCCGGACCGGCCGACCGGGGTCTACTTCAAGGACCCCGGCCCGGACCGTACCCGCACCCACTACTACCGCGGCGGATCGGCCGCCACCCTGATGGGACCCGGCCTCGTCCGGCTGCCCGCGTTGCGCGGCGCCCGCATCGTGCACCTGTCGGGCGTCGCCGCGGCGCTCTCCGACAGCTGCGCCCGGCTGCTGGAGGCGGTACTCGTCGGCCGGCGTGTCGAAGGAGACGGCCGGTCCGCCGGAGGGCCAACCGTCTCGTTCGACGTCAACCACCGCCCCGCGCTCTGGCGCCGCGGTACCCCGGACGCCGCGCGGAACCTGCTGGCCCTCGCCCGCGCCGCCGACATCGTGTTCGTCGGGCGGGACGAGGCCGAGGCGCTGTGGGGCACCGCCCGGCCGGACGACATCGCGGAGCTGCTCGAACCGGCCCCGGTCGTGGTCGTCAAGGACGCCGAGCACGGAGCGACCTCCTACGCCGACGGCGCCCGGACGTTCGTCCCGGCGCTGCCCACCAAGGTGGTCGAACCGGTCGGCGCCGGTGACGCCTTCGCGGCCGGCTATCTGGCCGGCGTCCTGGAAGACCGCGACGCACGGTCCCGGCTGCGCCTCGGCCACGTCGCGGCCTCCGCGGCGCTGCGGACCAGGGACGATGTTCCCGTCATGCCGTCGCGTACGGAGACCGACCGCTACCTCGCCCTGAGTGACACCGCCTGGGCCACCGCGGCACCGCGATGAGCGCGGCGGTGGCGGTTCACGCCCACCGGCCGCCGTCTGCCCCCGTCCGTATCCGTATCCGTGTGCGTGTCCGTGTGCATCCGTCCACCCGTCCGGAGGAGAGCCCCTCTCATGAACACCGGCTCCCTGGGCGCCACTCCGCCGACCGGACCAACGGCCCAAGGTCGTCAACGGCGTGAGCAAGATCTCGGTATCACCCGTACCGCGAGCCGCTTCGGCCCTCGTGTAATCCGGATAATCCGGGGCACCCGCTGCCCGTGAGGTCCCTCGTCCGGAAGAAGAGACCGCACGGCAATGGATCACCTCTTCCAACTCTCCGATAACGTCACGGTATGAGCCATCCGCATCCAGAACTCAAAGCCGCCCCTCCCCTGCCCGATGGAGGGCTGCGGGTCGTCGCCCTGGGCGGCCTGGGTGAGATCGGCCGCAACATGACCGTCTTCGAGTACGCCGGGAAGCTGCTCATCGTCGACTGCGGCGTGCTGTTCCCCGAGGAGACCCAGCCCGGCGTGGACGTGATCCTGCCGGACTTCACCTCGATCCGGGACCGCCTGGACGACATCGTGGGCGTGGTGCTCACCCACGGGCACGAGGACCACATCGGGGGCGTGCCCTATCTGCTGCGTGAGCGGTCCGACATTCCCGTCGTGGGCTCGAAGCTGACGCTGGCGTTCCTGGAGGCCAAGCTCAAGGAGCACGGCATCCGGCCGCGCACGGTGCGGGTACGTGAGGGCGACCGGCGCAAGTTCGGGCCCTTCGACTGCGAGTTCGTCGCGGTCAACCACTCCATCCCGGACGGTCTCGCGGTCGCGATCCGCACCGGTGCCGGGATGGTGCTGCACACCGGCGACTTCAAGATGGACCAGTTCCCGCTGGACGACCGCATCACCGACCTGCGCGCCTTCGCCCGCCTCGGCGAGGAAGGAGTCGACCTCTTCCTGGTCGACTCCACCAACGCCGAAGTGCCCGGGTTCACCGTCTCCGAGCGCGAGTTGAACCCGGCGATCGAGCAGGTCCTGCGCACCGCGCCGCGCCGCGTGATCGTCTCCAGCTTCGCCAGCCATGTGCACCGCATCCAGCAGGTCCTCGACGCCGCGCACCAGCACGGCCGCAAGGTCGCCTTCGTGGGCCGATCCATGGTCCGCAACATGGGCATCGCCCGCGAACTGGGCTACCTCAAGGTCCCGTCCGGCCTGGTGGTGTCCATGAAGGAAATGGAGAAGCTGCCCGACCACAAGATCACCCTGGTCTGCACCGGGTCCCAGGGCGAGCCGATGGCGGCCCTGTCCCGGATGGCCAACCGCGACCACGTGATCCGCATCGGCAAGGGCGACACGGTCCTGCTCGCCAGCTCTCTCATCCCGGGCAACGAGAACGCCATCTACCGGGTGATCAACGGGCTGACCCGATGGGGCGCCAACGTCGTCCACAAGGGCAACGCCAAGGTGCACGTGTCCGGACACGCCAGCGCCGGTGAGCTCGTCTACTGCTACAACATCATCAAGCCCAAGCACGTCATGCCCGTCCACGGCGAATGGCGCCACCTGCGGGCCAACGGCGACCTCGCCATCCGCACCGGCGTCGATCCGGACCGGGTGGTCATCGCCGAGGACGGGGTCGTCGTCGACCTCGTCGACGGCCGCGCCTCGATCACCGGCAAGGTGCCCGCGGGCAACGTCTACGTGGACGGTATGGAGGTCGGCGGCGCCACCGAGGCCTCCCTCAAGGACCGTCTCACCCTCGCCAACGAAGGCGTGGTCACGGTGGTGGCCCTCGTCGACGCCGACACCGGCGCCCTCGCCGAGGCCCCCGACTTCCTGGCCCGCGGGTTCGTCCACGACGACACCACTTTCGAGCCCGTCATCCCGGTGATCGAGAAGACCCTGGCCACCGCGGCTCAGGAAGGGGTCGGCGACGCGCACCAGCTCGAACAGCTCATCGCTCGCGCCGTGGCGTCCTGGGCGTTCCGGACCTACCGCCGCAAGCCCCTCATCATCCCCGTCATCATCGACGCCTGAGCCGGGGACGACCGCCGGCCGCAGGCAGGGCATCGGCATGGCGGCGGAGCGAGAACCCCGATCGTGGCAGGCGGAGAAAGGTGCAAGGTGCAGGGATGAGCGCGCGCTTCGAGGAGATCGACTGGCGCCCGACACCGCTGGGGGACATCAGCCTCCGGCGCCGGCGGGATCCGGCATCGGGCGACGATGTGTACGAGGTGAAGCTCGGGGACGAGTTCCTGATGTCCAGCCTCTTCACCGCGGGCGAGATCGCGCTCACCCGGCTCGGCCTGGCGCAGCTGCCGGACGCCGATCTCGACGTCGCGGTGGGCGGGCTCGGTCTCGGTTACACCGCCCAGACCGCCCTGGACGACTCCCGGGTCCGCTCCCTGGTCGTGGTCGAGGCGCTCGGCGAGGTGATCGAGTGGCATCAGCGTCATCTGGTGCCGCTCAGCGCCCGTCTGTCATCGGACCCTCGCTGCCGGCTGGTCCAGGGCGACTTCTTCGCGGCGGTCGGCGATCCCGTCGGCCTCGATCCCCAGTCGCCGGGCCGCCGCTTCCACGCCGTTCTGCTGGACATCGACCACTCACCGCGCCACGTACTGAATTCACGTCATGCGGCGCTCTACCAGCCGCCGGGGCTCCAGGCTCTCGCCGGTCACCTGCACCCCGACGGGGTCTTCGCCCTGTGGTCCAACGACCCGCCGGACGCGGAGTTCACCGCCACGCTCGCGGAGGTCTTCGCCGCACCGGAAGCCCACGTCGTCGACTTCGACAACCCGCTCCAGGGCGGCACCTCCACCAACACCGTCTACGTCGCGCGGAAGAAGTAGGCAGGAGAAGGCGGGAGACGCAAGAAGGCGGCTGGTTCCGGTCAGGGCCGGTCAGGGCCGGTCAGGGCCGGTCAGGGCCGGTCAGAGGGGAGCGCCGCCGAACCCGATCTCGTTCCCTTCGGGATCGCGATAGATGGCCTTGCGCACGCCGTTCCCGTAGGTCTCCCGCTTCGTTGGTTCGATTCCTCGGTCGGCCATCTGGGTGACGCGTTTGTCGAAGTCGTCAACGAAGACGGTGTGCATGGCGTGGCCGGCACGCTCGGGCCGCCGCTCGACGACCACCGAACGATGTTCCGCGAGTTCCCACACGGCTTCCGTGTCGCTCGCGACGTACGTCGGCGGGGAGCCGAGCAGCCGTTCGTACCAGGCGAGCGCCGTCGCGTAGTCGCTGACAGGGATTCCTGCAAACAGGTCGACGGTCATGACGCCAGGCTAGGACGTGCGTCTTCGATCGGACAGGACGATCGGACAAGGCGAGGAAGTCGGTGTCAGAGCTCGCTCATCGAGTGCAGTTGGGCGAACTCCCCGGCGAGCATGCCCATCATGACGAGATCGCGGTGCCGGCCGGCGAGGAACACGTGGTCGCGGAGGCGGCCCTCCTCAAGGAATCCGAGCCGTCGGTGGAGTGCCAGCGATGCCTCGTTGTGGGCGAAGATCCGCGCTTCGCACTTGCGATACCGCTGCTCGGCGAACATGAAGCGCAGCAGCAGTACCACGGCCTCTGCCGCGTAGCCTTTGCGCCGGTGATCGGCGCCGATCGTGACCCCGTACTCGAACCAGCCCGCGCGCGGGTCGGCGCTGTGCGAGCCGACAGCACCGACTGCCTCTCCCGTGTCGACGGCCTCGATGACCAACTGGAAGCAGTCGTCGTCGGCCTTGGCAACGGCCTGCTCCTTGGCCCAGGCGCGATGGCCCTCGGCGGAACGAGGCGGCTGGAGCACGTCTCCCAGCCGCTCCTCGTCCTCGGCGAAGCGCCTGAACGCGGTCCAGTCGTCGGGTTCGATACCGCGCAGGCGTATCCGCTTGCCCGTCCAGAACGATGTCATGCGCCATTGGATCAAGCCGAGGCGTCCGGCGTCCAGGGCGGGCTCATGCAACCACCCCTGTTTTCAACGCCGTTCAGCTGCCCGAACCAGCTGGTCCTCCCAGATAGTCCTCGACGCGTTCGATCGGCCAGACCTCTCCGATCTTGTGTTTGATGTCGAAGAGGTTCGCCGCGTGGATGTCCGGGTCCCGGTCCCCCACCGCTTCCTCGACGACGACGGGGATGAACCCGTGCTGCATGGCGTCCAGGGCGGTGGCGCGGACGCAGCCGCTCGTGGACAGTCCGCCGATGAGCAGGGTGTCGATTCGGCCGGCGGTGAGGAAAGCGGCCAGCGCCGTACCGAAGAAGGCGCTCGGATACTGCTTTGTCACGGTCAGTTCGTCCGCGGCGGGAGCCAGCCCGTCGATGAACTCCCCGAAGGGGCTGCCCTCGATGAAGGCCCGCAGTGTGGGCACCTTGCGGAAGAAGATGCCGCCGTCGCTGCCGTCGGCCCGCAGCAGCACCCGCGTGATGATCACCGGAATCCCGGCCTGTCGTGCGGCGGCCAGCAGGGCTTTCATCGCCTCGACCGCCGGTTCGACTCCGGCGTAGAGAGGACAGTCCGGGTCGACATAGGCGCGGGCGGGGTCCACCAGGATCAGGGCCGGGGAGGTGCCGGGGGCGAGCTGCCCGGCGAACCCGGCACGCTCGTAGTCCTCCTGCTGGGAACCGGTCATGGCAGGGCCTTTCGACTGGTGGCGGGTTCGTGGTCGCCGGCGGTGGACTGACCGGCGGGCGTGGACCGGCCGACCGTCGTGGACGGGTCGGTGGCCGTGAACGGGTCGGTGGCTCCGGACGGATCGGCGGCACGGGGTGGCCGCAACGACGTGGGAAACGCCAGGCAGATCGCTGTCCCCGCCACGGCGATGCCTGTGAGGACGAACCCGGTGAGGCGGATGTTGGCGACGAACCGGCTCAGCTCGCCCGACGCGAGCACGTTGAGTGTGCCTTCGTACGCCGCCTGCCGGGCCGGCGCGCTCAGCCCGGTCGTGGTGACGGCGAGGGCGAGCGCCGTGCTGAGCAGATAGCCCACGTTCTGCAGGGTCGAACGAAGACCGTTGGCCACTCCGCGCCGGCCGGCGGGCACGCCGAGCATCAGCGCGCTCGTACTGGGCGTCATGAACAACCCGGTGCCGGCCCCCACGAGGAAGAGAAAGAACGGGGCCACCGCACGCGGCTGCGCGACCGTCGCGGACAGTGTCAGGGTGAAGCCCAGCAGTCCGCAGGCCGTCACCGCCATGCCCACGGTGGTCAGCGCACGCGGTGTGCAGCGGCCGAACAGCGAACCGGCGGCCGCCGAGGTGATCAGCGTGCCGACCGCGACCGGCGTCACCAGCACCCCCGCCTCCAGGGGTGTGGCCCCGCCGACCGCCTGCTCGTGCAGCGACGCCAGCAGCACCACGGCGTAGGTGCTGACCGCGTTGGCCAGCACTGCGGCGAACACCAGGGAGATCGCGGGCGTACGCAGCAGCGCCATGTCGACCAGCGGGTGCGGCCGCCGCTCCTGGACGACCACGAACACCGCGAACAGCGCGAGGGCGGCGCAGCCGCAGACCCACGGCAGCCATGCGGCATCCGTGGCCGTGGCGCCGGGCGTCATGGCGAGGACGAGAGCGGTCAGGACCGCGACCGACAGCGCGGCGCCGGGGAGGTCGAACGGTTCACGGACCCCGCCGGACCGCCGGGTCCGCGGGACCACCAGTGCCGACGCGACGAGCGCGATCAGCCCGATGGGCACGCAGACGACGAACAGGCCCCGCGGGCCCAGCAGTTCGGTCGCCGCGCCGCCGACCACCGGCCCGGCGATCTGGGCCACCGCGGCCACCGTCACGTTCCAGCCGAGAGCTCGGCCGAGGGTCTGGGCGGGGAACGTGTCCGTCAGCAGGGCGGTGTTGTTGGTGATCACGGCGGCGGCGCCGACCGCCTGCACGATCCGTGCCGCGATCAGGAACTCGGCTGTCGGGGACAGCGCCGCGAGTGCGGTCGCGGCGGTGAAGACGACGAGCCCGGCCAGATACAGCCTGCGGCGCCCGACGATGTCGGCGATCCGGCCGAAGACCAGGATCAGTGAGGTGGTGACCAGCATGTAGCCGAGGAGAATCCAGTCGGCCTGCCCGGGGCTCGCCTCCAGTTCCCGGGTGATCGTGGGCAGTGCGACGGTGAGGCCGCTCATGTTGAGGAACACGGCGACCACCCCCACCGCCATGGCGGCGAACACCCGCCAGGGGCGGCGGACGGCGGGCTCGGGCAGCACGGCCTTGGGAATCAGGCCGCGGCGGACCTGTCCGACCGGGACTTCATCAGCGGCTGGACGCGCGTACCGAAGTGTTCGATGCCTTCGAGGAAGTCGTCGAAGACCAGCATGATCCCCTTGGTTCCGGCGACCTCGGCGACCTCGTCGAGCATCTTCGCGACCGTCTCGTACGAGCCGACGAGTGTGCCCATGTTGAAGTTCACGGCGCCTTCGGGCAGCGAAATGGTCCTGGCGGTCGAGGAGCCGTCGGAGGTCGTGTCCGTGGCCGTCTCCCCCGCCATGTACGCCAACGCGGCGAGGTCGGCGTTGTCGTGGTAGTCCTGCCACTTCGCCTGGGCTGCCTCGTCGGTCTCGTCCGCGATGACCATGAACAGCGAGAGCGCTCCGACATCGCGGCCGGTCCTGTTCGCCTCGTCCACCAGCGTGGCCGTGGTGTCCGAGAGCGCGAGCGGGGTGTTCACACCGCTGCCCAGGATGAAGTTGTAGTCGGCGTGCTCGGCGGCGAACCTCATCCCGGTGTTGCTCTGCCCGGCGGCGACGATGCCGATGCGCCCGTCCGTCGGCCGGGGGGACAGCACGCAGTCGTCCATCTCGTAGAACTCGCCCTTGAAGTTGCTGACGCCCTCGCTCCACAGCTCCTTCATCACGGTGACGTACTCGACGGCACGGGCGTAGCGGTTGCCGAAGTGCTCGTCCCCGGGCCACAGGCCCATCTGGGAGTACTCGCCGGGCGCCCAGCCGGTGACGATGTTGACGCCGAACCGGCCGGGGGCGATCGAGTCGACCGTCACGGCCATGCGCGCGACCATCGCCGGCGGCAGCGCGAGGATCGGCGTGGAGGCGTACAACTTGATCCGGTCGGTCACGGCGGCCAGGCCCGCCATCAGCGTGAACGATTCAAGGTTGTGGTCCCAGAACTCGGTCTCGCCGCCGAACCCCTTGAGCTTGATCATCGACAGGGCGAAGTCGAGCCCGTGCTCCTCGGCCTTCTGCACGATGGCCTTGTTCAGCTCGAAGCTCGGCATGTACTGGGGAGCACTCTTCGATATGAGCCAGCCGTTGTTGCCGATGGGGATGAAGACGCCGATGTCCATGCCGCTCCTCAGCGGGTCGGGGATGTCTCGCGGGGTGCCGACGAGAGCGGGGTTGTCCGGGCCTGACGGGAAGTGACTTCGAATGTATGCAGCGGCCGTTACTGTCCCCCTCCCGTCCTGTGAACGGAGGATTGCCCGGGGTGGCGGGGCATTACACGGGAAAGGGTGTGTCGCACAGCGGCGCGGGGGCTGTGGCGCCGCGCCGGACGATACGACGGCTTGTGTAGGCCGCCCGTAAACGATCGCGCTCGTCACGGCTTGCCGATTATCGGTCGACGGACGGTGACGAGCGGGGCGCGGCTCATATCAGCCACGATCGTTTACACCCGATCCATGTCGAATTACGGCGTATTATCACCCAAAGTAAGCCCTCGGAATCTCCCGTGAAAGCCGGAGGTAACTCGGCCTGGAATCCGAGCCGTTGATCTCCCTGCGGCGCGGCCCGGAGTCGATCGTGAGAATCTTGCGAAGCACCGCTTCGGATGAGACGGGAAGGGTTAAATACGGCCTATGAACGCACGGCTGGCCCTGCTCAGCACGGTGGACCCCGGGGTCGCGGAAAGCGAGGTCTTCCGGCTGGCACTCCAGCATGCGGTGGGCGAGCTGGGCGCCCTGGGCGGAACCATGCATCTCCGCGGCCCCATGTCCGCACTGCGCCTGGTGTCCGCGACCGGTCTCCCGCCCGCCCTGACGCGCTCCTGGGAGATCCTCGACCAGGAGGGCCCGCTGGCCCCGGCCCGCGCCCTGCACCAGGGCAGTGGTGTGTGGGTGCCGCTGAAATCCGCCGGGCACACCGACCCCGCCGGGCCTTCTGGCGGCAGGGCGGAAGCCGCGGACATCACCTGGCCCGGCAGCGGCCTGGCCGCCGTTCCGGTGTTCAGCGGGGACCGCAGTATCGGCGCGCTCACCGTCCTGATGGGCGACCAGGGCGAGCCCACGCCCCGGCAGTGGGACTTCCTCCGGGCCGTCATCGCCTGGACCGAGGAACGCATGGCCCAGGCACCGCCGCCGTCCGGGCCCTCGCAGGCGGAGCTGAACGGTGACCGTGACCGCCTGCGGCAGGCGCTCAAGCAGGTCAGCGTCGGCTCGTGGGACTGGGACATCCGCAGCGGCGAGCTGATCTGGGACGAGGCGGCTCTGGAGCTCTACGGCACCAGGCCCGAGGACTACACCGCCAAGGTCGAGAACTGGATGAGGATCGTCCACCCCGACGACCTGGCGCCGACGCTGGCCGCGGTGCAGCAGGCGATCCGCGACCACACCCTGTTCAAGGCCGAGTACCGGGTACGCCGTCTTGACGGCACGTACGGCTGGACCCAGGCCCGCGGCACGGCGACGTACGACGAGGAGGGCGAACCCCTCCGGCTGATCGGCGTGGGATGGGAGAGCAACGAGTCCCGTTCCGCCCGGGACGCGCTCAGCCGGGCCCTGCGGCACATGAGTGACGGCTTCCTGGCGGCGGACGACGAGTGGCGGATCACCTTCGCCAACCTGGAGGCGGAGCGCACGCTGGGCTTCTCCGAGGAGGAGCTGTTCGGACGGCTCCTGTGGGAGCTGCCCTCCGCACGGCAGATCCCCGGCCTGGAGAGCCGTTGCCGGCAGGCCGCGGCCGAGGAGAAGTCCGCCAGTTTCGACGTGCACGTGCCGGACACCGGGCGCCGCTACCACGTGCGGCTGGTCCCGGGTCCCGACGGCCGCACCCTCTACTTCAGTGACGTCACCGAGAAACGGCGCCTGGAGGAGGAGCGGCTGGCGGCCGAGCGCGCCGCGACCGAGCGGGCGGCCCGGGTCGCCGAGCTGACCGCGGCGCTCGCCAAGGCGACGACCTCGCAGGACGTGGTGGCCGCGGTCGCCCGGCGGGTGCTGCCGCCGTTCGCCGCCACCGGACTGGTGGTACAGGCGGTTGAGGGCGACCGTCTGCACACCGTCGGATCCATGGGCTACCCGGACGACGTCCTCGACATGCTCGACAACAACCCGCGGACGCCGGGCGACCCTCTGTGGGACGCGATCCTGGCCGGGACACCGATGTTCCTGTCCTCCGTGGCGGAGTTCACCGCGCGCTACCCCGAGCGGGCCGGCCTGCCCGGCCGTGCCGGCAAGCAGGCGTGGGCGTTTCTGCCGCTGACCGCGTCCGGGCACACGTTCGGGGTCTGCGCGGTGACCTTCGACCGTCCGCGGCGGCTCACCGACGAGGAACGCGTCCTGCTGACCACGATCAGCGCCCTCGTCGCACAGGCGCTGGAACGGGCCCGGCTCTTCGACGCCGAGCACACCCGTTCCCGTGAACTCCAGCGCAGCCTGCTCCCCCGGGTCCTGCCCGACCTGCCCGAGTGCACGGCCGCCGCCCGCTACCTTCCCGCCGGTCAGGGCATGGACGTGGGCGGCGACTGGTACGACATCATCCCGCTCTCCGGTGGCCAGGTCGCCCTCGTCGTGGGCGACGTCATGGGGCACGGCCTGCCCGAGGCGGCCACCATGGGGCGCCTGCGTACGGCCGTCCACACCCTGGCCGATCTCGAACTGCCGCCCGACGAGATCATGAGCCACCTCAACGACATCGTGAGCGGCATGGGCGAGGAGTCGTACGTCACCTGCCTGTACGCGCTCTACGACTCCACCACCCAGATCTGCTCCATCGCCCGCGCCGGGCACCCGCCGCCGGCCCTGGTCCACCCCGACGGCACCGTGCACTTCCCGGAGCTGGCGGCGGACCCGCCGCTGGGCGCGGCGGAACCGCCGTTCGAGACGGTCGAGTTGCACGTCCCCGAGGGAAGTCTGCTCGTGCTGTACACCGACGGCCTGGTCGAGTCGGCGAAGCGCGAGATCGACGAGGGTATGGCGGAGCTGGCCCGGCTGCTGCGCACCGCCCACGAGGACGGCACCAGCGCGGACCTGGAGCGCCTCTGCGACACGCTGACGGCCGGGCTGCTCCCCGCCGAGCACCAGGCGGCCGACGACACGGCGTTCCTCGTCGCCCGCCTGCACGCTCTGACCAGCGACAGAATGGCCTCCTGGCCGCTCCCCGAGGATCCGAGAGCGGCGGGCCAGGCCCGCCGCCACGTCCGGGAGCAGCTCTCCACCTGGGGCCTGGACGACCTGACACCCACCACGGAACTCCTGGCCAGCGAACTGGTGGGCAACGTCGTACGCCACGCCAAGGGCCCGGTCAGCCTGCGTCTGCTGCATGGGGCCGAACTGATCTGTGAGGTCTTCGACGGCAGCCTGACGATGCCCCGCATCCGCCGCGCGACGGAGACCGACGAGGGAGGCCGCGGCCTGCAACTGGTCACGGCGCTCTCGCAACGCTGGGGCACGCGCTACACGACGACGGGTAAGTGCATCTGGACCGAGCAGGCCCTGCTCGGCCCGGACGGCCGCAAGGACCAGCCGTCCGATCCCCTGGACCTGATGTTCCTGAACACCGAGGGATTCGACGGAGACCTGGACGCCCTCCCTTTCGGGGACCAGGGCCCGTAAGGACGAAACGCTCCAAGGACACGACGACGGCTGAAGGCGGCGTGGCGACTGGCCGAAAAGGTGCCGTGTCTCGACGTCCCGTGCGAGTGATGTGATCGGATCGACGCCGCTGTTCACGCGCCCCCGACGAAAGGGAAGACCGCTGATGACCGCCATTCATGTGACGGTGTGGGACGAGACCGGCGGCGAGGGAGCTCCCGCGGTCTTCGCGCACAACATCTTCACCTGGGGCAGCGACGAGGCGTACGGGTTCGCGGCCCAGCGGCCGCTGGCCGACCGCCACCGCCTGCTGCTGGTGGACCGCCGTGGCTACGGCGACAGCCCCGACACGGACCGCAGCGACTTCGACACCGACGCCGACGACCTGGTGGAACTGCTGGAACAACAGGACGGCGGCGCGCATCTGGTCGGCCACGGCAACGGCGGTCTGGCGGCCATGCTCGCCGCCGGACGCCGCCCCGACCTCGTACGTTCCCTGACGCTGATCCAGCCGTCCGCGTTCTCCGCGGCCGCCGGTCACCCGGTGATCAAGGGCTTGCTGGACCGGGTGGGAGACGGTGCCGAAGTGCCGGAGTCCGTCACACCCGAGCAGTATCTGCGCGCTTCCACGGAAGGCATCGGGCTGGCCATGCCCGACCCCACTCCGCGGCGCCTTCGCGCCGTGGCCACCTCGATGCGCGAACGCCCGGTATGGGAGGCGACGGTTCCGCTGGAACCGCTGCGGGCCGCCTCGTGGCCGACGCTGGTGATCTGCGGGACCTGGCAGGACGCGCCGGAGCCGTACCGCACGTACGTGGGCGAGCCGCTGATCGCCTGCGCGGAGGCCGTGGCCGAAGCCGTCGACGCCCGTCTGCTGCGCGTGGCCGGCTACTACCCGCACACCCAGCAACCCGCCGCCGTCAACGCCGCCCTGCGAGAACTCTGGGAATAGCCGAGGGCAGGTGCACCGGAAAGCCTCAAAAGGCCCCTAGAAAAAGGGGGTTCGCCATGCCAAGAGTTCTCGTTGTGTGCGAGTCCTGGTTCACGTGTGCGGTCCGTCAGAAAGGCGGATCGGAGCTGTGATGCCCGGGAACGAGACCACTGGGGGCCTCGGCGCCGGAACACCCCACATCGCCGCGGCGCGGGGCGACTTCGCGCCGCTCGTGCTGATGCCGGGAGACCCGCGCCGTGCCCGGCGGATCGCCGAGACCTTCCTGGAGGACGCGCGGCAGGTCACCGACGTACGCGGCATCCTCGGCTACACCGGGGGCCACCGGGGCGTGCCGATGTCGGTGCTCGCCTCCGGCATCGGCATCCCCTCGGTGTCGATCTACGCGACGGAGCTTTTCCGCCACTACGGCGTGCGGCGGATCGCCCGCGTGGGAACGGCCGGCGCGATCCCGGGCTCGGTGGCCGTGCGGGACGTGGTGATCGCCTCCGCCGCGCACACCGACTCCAGCCTCAGCCGCCTCCACGTGGACGGCGTGACGCTCTCGCTCGCCCCGTCCTTCCGGCTGCTGCGCGCCGCCGCGGACGCCGCCGAACGAGAACCGCCGCGGGACGGCTCCGGCAACACAGGTGCACATAGGGCCGGTGTTCAGCAGCGACCACTTCTACCTGGACCGCCCCGCCGTCTTCGACGCGCTGGAGCGCCGGGGCACGCTCGCGGTCGAGATGGAGGCGGCGGGGCTGTACGCCGTGGCCGCCGCGGAGGGCGGCGAGGCCCTCGCCGTCCTGACCGCCTCCGACCATCTGCGCACCGGTGAGGCCCTGTCCGCCGAGGAACGCGAGACCTGCTTCGACCGGGCGCTGCGCATCGCCGCCACCGCCCTGCTCGCCGACGTCTGAAATTCCCACCCCGGAACAGGAGACTGATGATGAGGTACGGCAGAAGCGCCGTCGTCACCGTGGTGGCGGGGATGCTCGCACTGGCCGCGTGCGGAGGATCGGACGAGGACAACTCCGGTACGGGGACGGGACCGGACAAGCCGCGTATCAAATTGGTACTCAATGGCGGGCTGGGCGACAAGTCCTTCTTCGACTCCGCCTACGCGGGCCTGAAAAGGGCCCAGAAGGATCTCGGCTACGACCTCAAGGTGGTCGAACTCGGCTCCGACCGCACCAAGTGGCAGCCCGGCTTCGAGGACGCCGCCTCGGCCGACGACTACGACATCCTCGCCGCCGGCACCTTCGAGGTCACCGACTACATCGGCGAACTCGCCCCGCGGTTCCCGGACAAGAAGTTCTGGGTCTTCGACGCCCCGGTCGACTACAGCGGCAAGAGCGGCGCGTGTTCCGACAAGTGCGAGAACGTCTACTCCGTCACCTTCAAGCAGAACGAGGGCGGTTACCTCGCCGGATTCCTGGCGGAGAAACTGGTGGCCGCGAAAGCCCTCAAGGGGACCGGATCGCTGAACAAGGTCGGTGTCATGGGCGGCGTGAAGACCCCGTTGATCGAGGACTTCGTCGTCGGATTCAAGGCGGGGTTCACGGCGGCCGGCGGAAAGAACTCCGATGTCCTCGTGCAGTACGTGGGCGGCGACAAGCCGTTCAGCGACCCGGCCAGGGGCAAGGAGATCAGCACCTCGATGTACGGCCAGGGCGCCGCACTGGTGTGGCCGGTCGCCGGGCTCTCCGGGCTCGGCACCTTCGAGTCGGCCGTCGCCGCGAAGCGGTACACCTTCGGCGTCGACTCCGACCAGTACCGGACCCTCACCGACCAGGCGCAGAAGGACACCGTCGTCACCTCCATCCTCAAGAACGTCGGCACCGCCCTGTACAAGGCCGCGCAGGCGGATCAGCAGGACTCGCTGAAGTACGGCGCCGTCGACACCCTGGGCCTCGCCGAGGACGCCGTCGGCTATGTGAACGACGACCACTTCAAGGAACTGGTGCCCGAGAAGATCCGTACCGAGGTCCAGAAAGCCGCCGACAAGGTCAGGTCCGGCTCCGTCACGGTCCCCAGCGCCGTCTAACCGAACGGCCTTGCCGATGAACGAACCATGGGGCGAGGACGGACCGGCGGTCGCCTCCCGCGCCGTGACCAAGACCTATGCCAACGGGGTGCGCGCGGTGCGCGGTGTGGACCTGGAGGTTCCGCCGGGCGAGATCCGGGCGGTCGTCGGCGAGAACGGCGCGGGCAAGTCCACGCTGATGAAGATGTTCTACGGCCTGGAGCAGCCCACCGCCGGCGAGGTCCTGATCGGCGGACGGCCCCGCACCCTGCGCGGCCCGGCCGCGGCGATCGCGCTGGGTGTGGGCATGGTGCACCAGAACCTCATGCTGGTGCCCTCCTTCACCGTCGCCCAGAACGTCGTCCTCGGTGTCGAGCCGGGCCGTCGCGGCCTCGTCGACCCGAAGGCCGCCGTGGAGACGACCGCCCGGCTCGCGCGGGAGGCGGGCCTCGCCGTCGACCCCAGGGCGCGCGTCGACGAGGTGTCGGTCGGCATGCGGCAGCGCACCGAGATCCTCAAGGCGCTCCACCGGCGGGCGCGCGTGCTGATCCTCGACGAGCCGACCGCCGTACTCACCCCGCAGGAAACCGAGGACCTGTTCGCCGCCGTGCGCCGGCTGCGCGACGCGGGGATGACCGTGCTGTTCATCTCGCACAAACTGCGTGAGGTACGCGAGATCAGCGACCGGGTCAGCGTGATGCGCGCCGGTTCGCTCGTGGGCACGGTCGCCACCGCCGACGCCACCGAGCGGTCGCTGGCCGCCATGATGGTCGGCCGCGACCTCTCCCCGGACGTGGACCGCGCGCCCGCCCGCCGCGGGGAAGTCACCCTGCGGGTACGGAACTTGGCGTACGAGGCGCCGGTCGGGCAGTCCCTGCACGGCCTGGACTTCGACGTGGCCGGCGGCGAGATCGTCGGCGTGGCCGGCATCGAGGGCAACGGCCAGAGCGAACTCGCCGAGATCCTGGCCGGGTTGCGCCATGTCACGGCGGGCACGGTCCACGTCGGTGGCACCGACACGGCCGGTCTCGATGTCGCGGGCCACCGCGCGGCCGGCATCGGCCACGTACCGGAGGACCGGCTGCACAACGGCGCCGCCCTCGACGCGTCCATCGCCGACAACCTCGTCGTCGACCGCCACGACCGCCCGCCCCTCGCCCTCCGCGGCGTACTGCGCCCACGTGCCGTACGTGCCCACGCCGAGAAGCTGATCGACGAGTACGCCATCCGCACCCCCGACCCGACGGTCCCGGTGCGGGCGCTGTCCGGCGGCAACCTGCAGAAGGTGATCGTCGCCCGTGAACTCTCCGCCGGACCACGGCTGTTGATCGCCTCCCACGTCACCCGCGGGGTGGACGTCGGCGCGATGCGGTTCATGTACGAGCGGCTGGTCGCCGCGCGCGACGCGGGCGCCGCCGTCCTGCTGATCTCCGCCGACCTCACCGAACTGCTCGCCCTGTCCGACCGGTTGCTCGTCCTGAAGGACGGCACCCTGGTCGCCCGGTTCGACGACACCGCGGGACTCACCGAGAAGCGGGTCGGCCTCTACATGCTCGGCGTCGAGCGGCACGACCAGGACCACCTCACGGCGGGCCTGGCAGACCCGGGGAAAGCCCGGTGACCCCCACTCCCCTGACGCTGATCGAGGCCGAGGACCGACGCCAGTACCGGGCGACCCGGCGCCGCGACCTCGCCGTCGACCTCAGCATGGCCCTGGCCACCGTCACGGCCGCCCTGGCCATCGGCTTCCTCGTCATGTTGGTCACCGGCAACGACCCGGTGCGGGCGTACGAGGTGATGCTCACCGGCCCGCTGGAACGCTCCTTCCGTGTCGGCCGCTGGCTGGAGGACGCCACCACCCTCACCCTGCTCGGCCTTTCGGTCGCGATCCCCTTCCGCGCCCGGCAGATCAGCCTCGGCGCCGACAGCCAGCTCTACGCGGGGGCGCTCGCGGCTGCCGCCGTCGCGATCTTCCTGCCGCTGCCGGCGGTCGCCGCCGTGATCGTTCCGATGGTCGCGGCCGCCGCGGCAGGCGCCGGAATGGGCCTGGTGCCGGGGTCGATGAAGGCACGCCTCGGCGCCAACGAGATCGTGGCCACGCTGATGCTCAACGCCATCGTCGTGCGCGTCTACGACTACCTGGTCAACGGTCCGCTGAAGGAGTCGGGCAGCAGCGCCGTGCACTCGAAGTCCGTCCAGCCCGACTCCGCGCTCACGCCGCTGAGCGACTGGTTCGGAGTCCCGCTGGGCCGGGCCAACATCGGTCTCGGCGTGATGCTGCTGACCGCCGTCGCGCTATGGCTGCTCATCACCCGTACCCCGCTCGGCTACCGCATCCGGATGACCGGCGCCAACCCCGACTTCGCGGCGTACGGCGGGATCCGGGTGCCCCGGGCCATCGAGTGGAGTTTCGTCATCGGCGGCGCGGTGGCGGGCCTGGCCGGAGCCCATCTCGTCCAGGGCGTGTACGGGCGACTCGAACCCGGACTCGCCGGCAGCCTCGCCTTCGAGGGCATCGTGCTGGCCCTGCTGGCCAGGAACAACCCCCTGGTGGTCGTGGTCGCCGGGCTCTTCTACTCCTACCTGCGCGCCGGGGGCGACATCATGGAACAGCAGACGGACGTCGGCACCGAGATCGTGGTGGTCATCCAGGCGGTCATCGTGCTGCTGGTCACCGCCCAGGCGCTGCCGGACCTGCTCAAACGCCGGATCGCGCGCAGACAGGTGGGCGTCCGATGAGTTCCGTGCTCGACGTCGTCCTCAGCAGCGCCTTTCTGGCGGCCGTGCTGCGGATCGCCACCCCGTATCTGCTCGCCGCGATCGGCGGGCTGGTCGCCGAACGCTCCGGCATCGGCAACATCGCCCTCGAAGGCCAGATGCTCAGCGCCGCCTGCACCGGCGCCCTGGTCGCCGGCTACAGCGGCTCCGTCGCACTGGGCGCGCTCGGCGGGGTCGCGGTGGCGACGCTGCTGGGCGTCCTGCTCGCCGCGCTGCGGCTGGAGTTGGGCGCCGACACGATCATCGCGGGCATCGGCCTCAACCTGCTCGCCTCGGGCGGCACCGCCTACGCGGTCCACAGCCTGCTCGACGACAAGGGCGGCACGTCCGGCCTGAAGAGCGGCACCCTGCCGACGGTCACGCTGCCGGGCATCGAGAGCGTGCCGGTGCTGGGCGAGGTGGTCAGCGGGCAGAACTTGGTCACCTGGCTGGCCTTCCTGGCCGCGCCGTTCGTGGCCTGGCTGTTCTACCGCACCCGCTTCGGCTTCCACCTGCGGGCGGTCGGCGAGATGCCGGACGCCGCCGCGTCGGTCAGCATCCCGGTACGGCGTGTCCAGTACGCCGGTCTCGCGCTCAGCGGCGCGCTCGCGGGCCTCGCCGGGGTCTTCCTCAGCATGGGGTACGTGTCCTTCTTCGTACGGGACATGACGGCGGGGCGCGGCTTCATCGCCCTCGCGGCGGTCTTCCTGGGCGCGCTGCGCCCCTGGGGCGTCTTCCTCGCCGCGCTCGGCTTCGGGACGGCGGAAGCCCTGGCCGTACAACTCGGCACGCTCGACGTTCCGCCCCAGCTGGTGTCGACGATCCCGTACGCGATGACGCTGGTGGCACTCGCGGCATACGCGTGGCGACGCAAGCGCCGGGGCACCACCGGAGAGGTCGCCACCTCCCTCTGACCGGCCTGTCATCAAGGGACCGAGTCGGGGCGGGCAGCCCGAATCCCCGGACGCCGTGATCCGCGGGCGGCACAATGGCGGCGACGGCCCGGTGCCGCGTCCGCGGCCACATACGCCCGGAACGCCGCGCGGGTGCGCAGGGAGGGAAAGACGTGAGAGAGAGCCAGGCCCCGTCGGGCGGGTCGGGGAGGCTGAACACCCGGGTGGCGAACAATGCCCGGGTCTGGAACTACTGGATCGGCGGACAGGACAACTACCAGGTGGACCAGGCGGTCGGTGACCGCGTCGCCGAGTTGTTCCCGGTGATCCGCGACGTGGCCCGCGCCGACCGGGAGTTCCTCGCCCGCGCGGTCGGCCACCTGGCCGCCGACTGCGGCCTACGGCAGTTCCTGGACATCGGCACCGGACTGCCGACCTCGGAGAACACCCACGAGATCGCCCAGCGGATCGCGCCCGAGTCGCAGGTCGTGTACGTCGACAACGACCCCATAGTGCTGGCCCACGCCCGCGCCCGGCTGACGAGCAGTCCCGAGAGCGCCACCGACTACGTCGACGCCGACGTCCACCAGCCGGACACGATCATCCAGCGCGCGGGGGCGTCCCTCGACCTCACCCGACCGGTCGCGGTCATGATGCTCGGTGTCCTCAACTTCGTCCTCGACACCGGTCAGGCGCGGGACATCGTGCGCCGGCTCATGGCGGCGGTCCCCTCCGGCAGCCATCTGGTCCTGACCCACCCGACCACCGACGCCGGGCTTGGCGGCGAGGGCAACTTCGCGGCCATGAAGTTCTGGAACGAGAACGCCGTCCCGCCGATCACCGCCCGCAGCCGGGCGGAGATCACCTCCTTCTTCGACGACCTGGACCTCCTCGCCCCGGGCCTGGTCTCGTGCGGGCAGTGGCGCGCCGAACCCGACCGCTCGTCCCCGGTCCCGCAGTACGGCGCGGTGGCGAGGAAGGCCTGACGGGCCTGCCGCGCCTGACAGTCTTACGGACCCGTGACGTGACGGGCGCGGTGCTGCTGCGCGATGCCTTCGCGGTCCTAGCCTTCGGCGTATGCGAGTACTGGTCACCGGCGGAGCCGGGTTCATCGGATCCCATGTTGTCGAGGCGTTGGTCGCACACGGCCACGAGACGGTCGTGTTCGACCTGCGGGACGGTCTGGACGTGCGGGACGCCGAGGCGGTCGCGTCCGCTCTGCCCGGCGTGGACGCCGTGTGCCATCAGGCGGCGATGGTGGGACTCGGCAAGGGTTTCACCGATGCCGTCGAGTACGTCTCGTGCAACGACCTCGGTACGGCGGTGCTGCTCGGCGCGATGGCCGAGGCGGGGGTGCGTCGGCTCGTCCTCGCCGGATCGATGGTGGTCTACGGCGAGGGCTCGTACGCGTGCGAGTGGCACGGTGTGGTGCGGCCGCTCCCCCGGTCCGTCGCCGATCTGGACGCGGCCCGCTTCGAGCCCGCGTGCCCCGTGTGCGGCGAGGAGCTGACCCCGGGGCTGGTCGGCGAGGACGCCCCGGTCGACCCCCGGAACGTGTACGCGACGACCAAGCTGGCCCAGGAGCACCTGTCGGCGGCCTGGGCGCGGTCGACGGGCGGTTCGGCGGTGTCGCTGCGCTACCACAACGTGTACGGCCCCGGCATGCCGCGCGACACCCCCTACGCGGGCGTCGCCTCCTTCTTCCGGTCCGCGCTCGCCCGGGGCGAGGCCCCGCGCGTCTACGAGGACGGCGGACAACGACGGGACTTCGTGCACGTACGGGATGTGGCGGCGGCCAACGTGGCGGCGCTGGAGGCCGGTTCGCCCGACGGTCTGCTCACCGCCTACAACACCGGCAGCGGCGAGCCGCACACGGTCGGCGAGATGGCGCGGGCCCTGGCTGCCGCGTACGGCGGGCCCGCGCCCGTCGTGACCGGGGAGTACCGCCTCGGCGACGTACGCCACATCACGGCCGACTCGTCGCGGCTGCGGGCCGAGTTGGGGTGGAAGGCCGAGGTCGGCTTCGAGAAGGGCATGCGGGAGTTCGCGGCGGCGAGGCTGCGCGGGCAATAGCGTGCCCGCGCCTCATGCCTGCGCCATGCCTCATGCCTGAGCCATGGGGAGCGTCACCTCGAAGCGGCAGCCGCCGGGGACGTTGTGCACGACGGCCTGTCCCTGGTGGGCCTCCACGATGCCGCGCACGATGGCCAGGCCGAGGCCGGCGCCGGCGGGTGGCGTACGGGCGTGCGTGCCGCGCCACCCGGTGTCGAAGACGCGCGGGAGGTCCTCCTCCGGGATGCCGCCGCAGCCGTCGGTGACGGACAGGACGACACCGGCCGGGGAGCGCTCGGCGGCGATCGCGACCGTGCCGTCGGAAGGCGTCCGCCGGATGGCGTTGACGAGCAGGTTGCCCAGCACGCGGCTCATCTCCTTGCCGTCCACCTCGACCGGCAGGGGCTCGATACGGCCGCCGACGAGCCGTACGCCCAGTTCGCGGGCGAGCGGGTCCGCTCCCGCGAGAGCGTCGCCGACGAGGTCGTACAGGGAGATGCGGGACGGCGAGAGGGCGAGCGCGCCGGCGTGGATGCGGGAGAGTTCGAAGAGGTCGCCGACCATGTCGTTGAGCCGCTCGACCTCGGTGCGGATCTGGCGCAGGTAGCGGTTCGGGTCGGCGGCGACCCCGTCCTCCAGTGCCTCGGACATCGCGCGCAGCCCGGCGAGCGGGGTGCGCAGGTCGTGCGAGATCCATGCGACGAGTTCGCGCCGGGAGGTCTCCAGGGCGCGTTCACGGTCGCGGGACTCGGCCAGTTTCGCGCTGGTGATCGCCAACTCGCGCCCGAGCGCGGAGAGTTCGGCGGTGGCGGGGCCGGCGGGCGCCGCGAAGTCGCCGCCGTCGCCGAAGGAGCGGGCGGCGAGCTTGAGGGCCTCGCTGCGGGCGACGACCCAGCGGCCCAGCAGCAGCGCGGTGGCCAGGGACACGACGGCCGCCATCGCGACGACCATGGTGACGACCTGCAGGTCGTGCGAGTTCAGGAACATCGCCCACGCCACGGCCAGTGTTCCCGCGAGCATCGCGGTCACGGCGGTGGCGGCGACCACGGCGAAGGACGCGGTCAGCGACCGCTGCCGGATCAGCCGCAGCACACCCGCGCCGAGCAGTCCGGCCGCGGCGGCGCCGAGGAAGGCGAAGAGGGCGATGAGCAGCATGTCGCGCATGGTCTACCGCCCCTCGGTGGAGGTGTCGGTGGAGGTGTCGGCGTCGGTCTCGGCGGCCGCCGCCTCGAAGCGGTAGCCCACCCCCCAGACCGTCTGGATCAGGCGAGGGCTGGCCGGGTCGTCCTCGACCTTGCCCCGCAGACGGCGTACGTGGACCGTGACCGTCGACAGGTCGCCGAAGTCCCAGCCCCACACCTCGCGCATCAGCTCCTCGCGGCTGTACGCGTGGCCGGGGTTGCGGAGGAAGAACGCCAGGAGGTCGAACTCCCGGATGGTGAGGGCGAGTTCGGTGCCGTTCTTGGTGGCGCGGCGGGCGGCCGGGTCGACCGTGAGGCCTGCCGTATGCACGACGCGAGCCGCGATCGCGGGCCGGGTGCGACGCAGGACCGACTCCACTCGCAGGACCAGCTCCCGGGGGCTGAAGGGCTTGGTGACGTAGTCGTCGGCGCCCACTTCCAAGCCGAGGATCCGGTCGTCCTCGTCACCGCGTGCGGTGAGCATGATGACCGGCACGGGCCCATGACCGCGCATCCGCCGGCACACCTCCAGGCCGTCCATGCCGGGCAACATCAGGTCGAGCACCACCAGGTCGGGCCAGTGCGCGGCGGCCCGCGCGAGCGCGGACGGCCCGTCCCCGGCCCGGTCCACGTCGTAGCCGGCGCGGTCGAGGTAGCCGGAGACGACCTCGGCGACGGTGGGGTCGTCGTCCACGACGAGGACGCGGGTCGTGCCCGCGGACCCGCGCTGAGCGGGCCCGGCACCTGGGGATTCGTACGGCTGCTGCATGACGCCAGCTTCCCACCGAGGCCCGCCGCCCCGGCAGCCACGCGTCCCGACGTCCGTGTTTCGTAAGGACCTGAAGTCCGTTTTGTACGTTTCGTGCTCGTAGGGTGATTGACGTGACGACCTCTCCCAGCACGGAACCGGCACGGCACGCGGGGCCCGTGGACGTGATCCTGCCCTGTCTCGACGAGGCCGAGGCCCTCCCGTGGGTGCTCGCCCGCATTCCGCACGGCTGGCGCGCGCTCGTCGTGGACAACGGCTCCACCGACGGCTCCGCGGACATCGCCCGCTCACTCGGCGCGACCATCGTGACCGAGACCCGCCGCGGTTTCGGCGCCGCCTGCCACGCCGGGCTGACCGCCGCCACCGCGGACATCGTGTGTTTCTGCGACTGTGACGCCTCGCTCGACCCGTCCCTGCTCGTCCCCTTCGTGCGCCGGGTGCGTGCCGGTGAGGCCGATCTCGTGCTCGGCCGGCGCCGCCCGCGGGGCCGGGGGGCCTGGCCGGCGCACGCCCGGGCGGGCAACCTCGCGCTCGCCCGGATGCTGCGGCGCCGCACCGGGCTGCGTCTCCACGACCTCGGCCCCCTGCGGGCCGCCCGCCGCGAGCCCCTCCTGGCCCTGGGGCTCACGGACCGGCGCAGCGGCTATCCGCTGCAGATGGTCGTCCGCGCGGCGGACGCCGGCTGGCGTGTCGCCGAGTACGACGTGCCCTACCTCCCGCGCAGCGGCGCCTCGAAGGTGACGGGGACCTGGCGCGGCACATGGCAGGCGGTACGGGACATGAGCCGCGTCCTCGCGGAACCACCGGCCCATCAGGACGAGCCGGACACCGGCTCCAGCTTCTCCGCATCCCAAGGAGGCACCACCCAGTGACCACTCTCCTGGTCATCGCCAAGGAACCGCGACCGGGACGGGTGAAGACCCGGCTCACACCGCCGTTCACGCCCGCCGAAGCGGCGATGCTCGCCGAGGCGGCCCTCGTGGACACGCTGCGGACCGTGGCGGCGACACCCGCGAGGCGCCGCGTGCTGGTGCTCGACGGCACGCCCGGCCCGTGGCTGCCGCCCGGCTTCGACGTCGTCCCGCAGCCGGGAGGCGGTCTGGACGAGCGGCTGGCCGCCGCCTTCGCCGGCTGCACCGGCCCCGCCCTGCTCATCGGCATGGACACACCTCAGGTGACGCCCGGACTCCTCACCGTGGACTTCGCCGGCTGCGACGCGTACTTCGGCCCGGCGCTGGACGGCGGCTTCTGGGCCCTGGGCCTTGCGCGTCCCGAGCCCGGACTTCTGCAGGGCGTACCGATGTCGACGCCCACGACGGGTGCCGTGCAGCGCGAGCGGCTCGTCGCCGCGGGCCTGCGCGTGCGCGATCTGCCCCGCCTCCGGGACGTCGACACGGCCCGCGACGCGGAGACGGTGGCCGCGTCGGCGCCCGGCAGCCGCTTCGCCGCCGAGCTGGGGCGCCTCACGGCGGTCACCCCTCGATGAGCACCGCGCGCGAGATGGCTCCACCGCTCGGCGCGGAGCCGTCCACACCGACCATCGGGCACGAGCCCGCGCCGGGCGGCACACAGCGGCCGGGCGACGACTTCGCCCAGCCGGGGATCGCCGACTCCGGTCACTCCGTGCCCCTGCCCCTTCCCGTGTCCGTATCCGTATCCGTCTCGGCCGAAGGCACCCCGCGCCCCTGGGCGGCCGATCCCTACTCCGACGCCCTGCTCACCGGCCGCGGCCCGCTCTTCCTCCGCAGGACCGACGGCTGGCTGCTGCCCTTGGAGGTGGAACGGTGGTGCGCGCGAGCCGACGAGGTGGACCTGCGGGTGCTGAAGCGCTGCGAGGGTGCCGTACTCGATGTGGGATGCGGACCGGGGCGGCTCGTCGCCGAGCTCGCGGCCCGGGGCCGGCCGGCGCTCGGCATCGACGTCAGCGAGGCCGCCGTCGCCCGCACCGTGCGGCTCGGCGGACAGGCCCTGCGACGCTCCGTCTTCGAAACGCTCCCCGGTGAGGGCCGCTGGGACACCGCCCTCCTCATCGACGGCAACGTCGGAATCGGCGGCGATCCCGCCGCACTGCTGCGACGGATATCCCAACTCCTCACCTCCGACGGCCTGTTGATCGTGGAGACCGTTCCGGAGGTGGACGTCGACGAACGCGTCCGGGTCCGGGTCACCGACGCCCGCGGCACCGCGGGCCCGGCCTTCCTCTGGGCCCGCCTCGGCACCCCGGCACTCCGCCGGCTCGCGGCGCGCGCCGGCTGGCGCCCGGACGGTCAGTGGGCGACCGGCGGCCGCTCCTTCATCGCCCTGCGCAACCGCAGGACGAACAGCAGCGCCGAGCCGCCGAAGAGCACCGCCGTCACCAGCAGCCAGCGGGCCAGGAACACATCGCCCGGCAGGCCGGTCGCGGACTCGTAAGGCCTCGCCACCCGACCGCTGATCAGCGGGAACCACACCAGCAGGAGCAGCCCGGAGAGGGCCGCCGGAACGCGGACGTACATCGTCCACGCCCGGCGGCCGCCGGCCCCGAGCATGCGTACTACGGCCCGGTCCGCGGCGGCGTACACCGGAAGCAGCACCAGATCGTGCAGCACCGCGGCGCCCACGAACCACAGCGCGACGCCGAACCAGTCGTCCGCGAGCAGTCGCACTCCCGCGTATCCGGCGAGCGCGAACGAGCAGCCGAGCAGCAGGAGTTGCAGCGGGCTGCCCAGGACCATCTTCTGCCAGGGTCGTCGCATCACAGGTCTCCGAACGTCATCCGGGCCACCCATTTGGTGTTCAGCACGCCCGGCGCCGCCGGGACGATGACACGCGCCGGGTAGCCGTGGTCGGGGGTCAGCGGCTCGCCGTTGACGAACAGGGCGAGCAGGGAGCGCGGGTCGGCCACCTGGTTGGCGCGCAGGGCCGCCCGGCGGAACGCCCCGCGCCGCTGAAGGGACTCCACCAGGACGTCGGGCGGCTGCTCCTGGCCGACGAGCCGCGCCAGATCCCCCAGCCGTACGCCCCTCCACCACTGGTCGGACGTCGACCAGCCCTCCACGCACGCGATGGGCAACGCGGCGCTGTACAACGGGAGTTGCAGCAGGTCCTCCCGGCTCAACCGGACCGTGTCCGTGGGTCCCTCGACGACCAGCCGCCATGCCTCGTCGCTCGTCTCCTTCGGGCTGATCCCGCGCGACGCGGCCGTCTTGTTGATCTGGAACCCGGCCGGTCCGCCGCCGGGCTCGGGGCCACCGTGCGGCGCGAGCACGGCGGTGGCCCGGAGCGGACCGTCGAAGTTGCGCCCCACCGTCGTGCCGAACAGAAGCAGCGAACCGCCGCCGACCAGCCAGAGCGCCCCGCGCCGCGAGACGGTCGGCTCCGCCGGATCGGGTGAGACCAACTCCCCCTTCTCCTCTTGGAGTTCTCCCCCGCTCTCCGCTTCGAGTTCTCCTTCTCGGAGGCGACGCAGATTGCGTAGGGCCGCCGGTACCCGCAGTACCGCGTGCGTCACGAACGCGGCGAAGAACACCCACGCGCCGTAGAAGTGCAGCGGGTAGAAGGAGCCGGGGAAGAGGTAGTCGAGCTGGACGTTGAGCACGCCCGTCGTGAACTCGAACAGCGCGCCGCCGACCAGCAGGAGCAACGAGATCCGCTCCAGCGCGTGCGCGAGCGACCGCGCGGGCGGCAGTGCGAACAGTTTCGGCACCACGGACCACAGCTTCGCCAGGAGGACCGGGATCAGCGTGATGCCGAGCGTGACGTGGACGCCCTGGGTGAGCCGGTAGAGCCAGGGCGGGTCGGTCGGCCAGGAGAAGAGATAGAAGCCGAGGAGGCCCTTGTCCGGGGTCTTGTCGTTCACCGGCGACAGGCCCGGGTTGTACGCGGCGTACGAGAGCAGGCCCGTCACGAACAGCACGGTGATGCCGACGAGGAGCACCACGCCGAGCACCGAGGTGAACCAGGGACCGCGCACGGGACTGCGCCAGAAGGCGGGAGAGGAAGGAGAGCGTGCCATGTGCTGACCGTAGGCAGGGAACACCCCGCGAACGGGGACTCGAACCATGACGAAACGCTGACGTCGGCGCCCGGCGGAGCCCCGGGGCGCCCATCCCGCTCTAGCGTTCCCGTGTGAACCGCGATCTTCTGCGTGACCTGTCGGCGGCCCTGGCCGCGGCACTGCTCGTGGTGGCCGCCGCCCTGGTCGGCGCCGCCATCAAGCGGGAAAAGGACACCCTCCATGTCGGCCTGCCTCCCCTGTACGCCAACTGGGGGCCCCATGTCGGGCCCGGCACCCCCGCCGCACTCGCGGTCGCGGTCGCCGTCGTGGCGTACGGCCCGGTGCTCGCCGCCCGGCTGCCCTGGCGCGGGCTGCTGTACGCCGTCTGGGGCACGGGCACGGCGTGGACGTTCTCACTCGCCCTCGTCGACGGCTGGCACCGCGGGATCGCCCGGCGGCTGACGACCAGCTACGAGTACCTCCAGGTCATCGACCGCTTCGACGACATCCCCGGCACCCTGCGGGACTTCACGAACCACATCCTGATCGACTCGCCCGACCACTGGCCCGCGCACATCGCCGGGCACCCGCCGGGCGCCACCCTCACCTTCGTCCTGCTCGACCGGATCGGCCTCGGCGGCGGTGCGTGGGCGGGCGTCTTCGTCATCACCGTCGGCGCGACGGCGGGGGCCGCGATCCTCGTCACCGTACGGGCGCTGGCCGGGGAGGCCCTCGCCCGACGTGCCGCGCCCTTCCTCGTCCTGGCCCCGGCCGCCGTGTGGGCGGGCACCTCCGCGGACGGCTACTTCGCGGCGGTCGCGGCCTGGGCCGTCGCCTTCCTCGCCCTCGCGGTGACAGGCCACCGACCCCGGCTGACGGGCCTGGCCTCCGGCCTCCTCTTCGGCCTCACCCTCTACCTCTCCTACGGACTCACCCTCTTCGCGGTGATCGCCTGCGCCGTCCTGCTGCTCGGCTCCCGAAGAGTGCGGCCCCTCCCCTACGTTCTCCTCGGCCTGGCCGTCGTCCCGGCCGCCTTCACCCTGGCCGGCTTCAACTGGTGGGAGGCGTACCACCTGCTGGTAGAGCGCTACTACCAAGGGGCCGGCGGCTTCCGCCCGTACGGCTACTGGGTGTGGGCGAACCTCGCGTGCACGGTGCTGGTGGTGGGCCCGGCGACGGTGGCGGGCCTGCGGCGGGCCGGCGCGGCTCCCGTCCGCGCGCGTGTCCGCACCTGCCTGCGCACACCCGGCGCCGCCGCCGAAACCCGCCTGGCGCTGCTCGTGCTCGGCGCGCTGCTCGCGCTCCTGGTCGCCGACCTCTCCGGGATGAGCAAGGCGGAGACGGAACGCATCTGGCTGCCGTTCGCGATGTGGCTGCTCGCTGCGGGCGCGTTCGTCACCCGGCCCCGGGCCTGGCTCGCCGCGCAGGCGGTCCTCGCCCTGCTCCTCAACCACCTGCTGCTGACCGGCTGGTGAGGCGGCCCCGGATGCGGGCCATGCCGATCAGCATGGCCCGCGGCACGGTCCTGGCTGTCCGAGGCGCCGCCACGGCCCGGCCGGCCGCGGGGATCACCAGCGCACCGGGAGCTTCCGTACACCTCTGATCAGCAGCCCCGCCACCCACGACAGCTCGGCCTCGTCCGCGTCCGGCGCCAGGCTCGGACAGCGTTCCAGCAGGGTGCGGATCGCGATCCGGCCCTCCAGCCGCGCCAGCGGGGCGCCCAGGCAGTGGTGCAGGCCGTGACCGAACGCCATATGGCCGCGGGCGTCCCGGCGGATGTCGAACCGGTCCGGCTCCCCGAAGCGCTCGGGATCACGGTCTGCGTCCGCCATGACGATCAGGACGGTGGAGCCCGCGGGTATGGTCACCCCGCCCATCTCCACGTCCGCCAGGGCGAGGCGGTCCGTGCAGGCCTCCACCGGGCCGTCGTAGCGGAGCATCTCCTCGATCGCCCCGTCGAGCAGGCCGAAGTCGGCGCGCAGGTCAGCCAGTTGGCTCGGATGCGCGAACAGCGCCCGCATGCCGTTGCCGATCAGGTTGAGAGTGGTCTCGTGACCGGCGATGAGCAACAGGACGGACATGCCGATGAGTTCGTCCGGCGCGAGGCGGTCACCACCCTCGTCGGCCGTGTGGATGAGGGCACTCAGAAGATCCTCACCCGGATGTGCCCGCTTGTCCGCGACCAGCTCGGCGAGATACGCCGGCATCTCCTGGTAGGCGCGTGCCTCGGCCTCCGGACTGGTGCGGGCGACCATCTCGTTGGACCAGCCGCGGAAGGCGTCCCGGTCCAGCTCGGGAACGCCGAGCAGTTCACAGATGACGGTCATGGGCAGCGGGAAGGCGAAGGAGGCGATCAGATCGGCCCGCCGCTCGTCCCGGGCCAGCATCGCGTCGAGCAGCTCGTCGGTGACCTGCTGGATGCGAGGGGCCAGGGCGTCGATGCGGCGCGGGGTGAACTCCCGGGCGACCAGCCGTCGCAGCCGGGTGTGGTCCGGCGGGTCCGACATCAGCATGTGGGCCAGGGCGGGCTGGTCCTGCTCGGTGTTGACGATCTGGCTCATGTTCCCGGACCTCCGCCAGTCCCGGCTGAGTCGCGGATCGGTGAAGGCGGCCCGGCACGCGTCGTAACCGACGACGAGCCACACCTCCTCGCCGTCGAGGTCACGCACCCGGTGAACGGGCCCGGCCGCACGGAGCTCGGCGTAGACGGGATAGGGATCACGGGTGAAGTCCCCGCCGAGCCCCTGCAGATCAACGATGGATCCGGCTGCCATGCTGTTCCCCCTGTTTCCCCCAGTGACTGGTCGCACAGCACGCTAACCGCGCCTCTCCCACTGGCCAACCTTCATTTCGGACAGGGCTTTCCGGCTCCGCGACGCGCAGTCCCGGAACGCGGCGGCCGGGCGATCTCCGCCACTGGTCTGGACCACCTTGGCCCGCATCGCCACCAGTCACAGCACAGGGTGCCTCTCGCCTCTTGGCGCCGAGCAGTGTAGACATGGCACATGGTCCGACTATTGGGTCGATCATGGGCTCAGTCGACCCGCCGCCTCAACGGTCTGCGCGCCCGGCGCAGGCGTGATCGCGCTCCCCGGGCGCACGAACAGCACGTGCGGCAGACACCGCACAGACCGCTCGGTCGGCGAGGGCCGCACGAGAGCGGGCCCGAGCAGGGGCCGTCCCCCCGGCTGCGGTCGGCCCTGAGCGGGCGCAGCGTCGCCGGTCAGGTGTTCGTGCTGCAAGTGGTGATCGTGCTGCTGCTGGTCGTCTCCGCGGCGGTGGCGCTGGTGCTGCAGGTAAAACACGACAGCACGGAGGAGGCCCGGAACCGTTCGCTCGCGGTCGCCGAGACGTTCGCCAACGCGCCGGGCACCCGTGAGGCGCTGCGTGCCTCCGATCCCACCGCGGTGCTCCAGCCGCGGGCCGAAGCCGCCCGCCGGCTGTCCGAGGTGGACTTCCTCGTCGTGATGAACACCGACGGGATCCGCTACACCCACCCCAAGCCGGACCGGATCGGAAAGAAGTTCGTCGGGAACCTCGGACCCGCGCTGGCCGGCCGCCCCCTCACCGAGGAGATCACCGGAACCATCGGACCGCTGGTGCAGGCGGTGGTGCCCATCAAGGCACCCGACGGCTCCGTCGTGGGGCTGGTGTCGGCCGGTATCACGACCGCGAACGTGGGGGGTCTCGCGGACCGGCAGCTCCCGATCCTGCTGACCGCGGCGGCCGCCGCGCTCGCCCTGGCCACGGCGGGCACGGCGCTGGTGAGCAGGCGGCTGCTGCGCCAGACGCGCGGCCTGGGCCCGTACGAGATGACCCGGATGTACGAGCACCACGACGCGGTGCTGCACGCCGTCCGGGAGGGCGTGATCATCATCAGCGGCGAGGGACGGTTGCTGCTCGCCAACGACGAGGCGCACCGACTGCTCGATCTGCCCGTCGACTCCGAGGGGCGCCCGGTCCTGGAACTGGGCCTCGACCCGGACACCGCCGCCCTGCTGTCCTCGGCACGCGTCGCCACCGACGAGGTGCGCCTGGTCGGGGACCGGCTGCTGGCGATCAACCAGCGGCCCACGGACCTCCAGGGCGGCCCGCCCGGCAGCGTCGCGACGCTCCGCGACTCGACCGAGCTGCGCGCGCTGTCCGGCCGGGCCGAGGTGGCCCGCGAGCACCTCAAACTGCTGTACGACGCCGGGGTGGGCATCGGCACCAGCCTGGACGTGACCCGTACCGCCGAGGAACTGGCGGAGGTGGCCGTCCCGCGGTTCGCGGACTTCGTCACCGTGGATCTGGCCGACGCCGTGCTGAGCGGCGAGGAACCGGAGGCGGTCACCGAGCTCCAGCTGCGCCGCACGGCGTTCGGCGGAATCCGCAAGGACTCCCCCCTGTACCCGGTGGGCGAGCGGATCGGATTCGTCGCCTCCTCACCACAGGCCCGCAGCCTCAGAACCGGCCGGGCGCTGGTCGAGCCCGACCTCGGAGAAGCCCCCGGGTGGCTCGCACAGGACCTCGAGCGCACCGCGCAGGTCGTGGAGTACGGCATCCACTCACTGATCACCGTTCCGCTGCGGGTGGGACACCTGGTGCTCGGCGTGGTCAACTTCTGGCGCTCCGAGAAGCCCGAGCCCTTCGACGAGGAGGAGCTGGCGCTCGCCGAGGAACTGGTCGCCCGTGCCGCGGTCTCCATCGACAACGCGCGCCGCTACACACGCGAGCACACCATGGCCGTGACGCTGCAGCGGAGCCTGCTGCCGCGCAACCTGCCCGAGCAGAGCGCCCTGGACATCGCCTACCGCTACCTGCCCGCGCAGGCGGGGGTGGGCGGCGACTGGTTCGACGTCCTGCCGCTGTCCGGTGCCCGGGTCGCGCTCGTCGTGGGCGACGTCGTCGGCCACGGGCTGCACGCCGCGGCCACGATGGGACGACTGCGTACCGCGGTCCACAACTTCTCCGCGCTGGACCTGCCGCCCGACGAACTCCTCGGGCTCCTCGACGAGTTGGTCGGCCGCATCGACCAGGACGAGGCGGCGGACGACAGCAGCGCCGCGATCACCGGCGCCACCTGCCTGTACGCCATCTACGACCCGACCTCCCGGCAGTGCACCGTCGCCCGTGCCGGGCACCCACCACCGGCCCTGGTCCGTCCTGACGGCAGTGTCGAGTTCCCCGACGTGCCGGCCGGTCCGCCGCTCGGCCTGGGGGGACTCCCCTTCGAGACGGCCGAACTCAAACTGGAGGAGGACAGCCGTCTTGTGCTGTACACGGACGGGCTCGTCGAGGACCGGGAACGGGACATCGACGTCGGACTCGACATGCTGCGCACCGCCCTGACCGGGGCCGGCCGGTCGCCGGAGGACACCTGCCAGGCCGTGCTCAACGCGCTGCTCCCGGCCCGGCCGAGCGACGACATCGCCCTGATCGTCGCCGGCACCCGTGCACTCGACGCCGACCGCATCGCCCACTGGCAGGTACCGTCCGAACCGGCGGCCGTCGGTGAGGTGCGCGCCTCGGTCACCCGGCAACTGGCGGAGTGGGGGCTGGGCGACATGGCGTTCGCCACCGAGCTGATACTCAGCGAGCTGGTCACCAACGCGATCCGTTACGGCAGTGGCCCCATAGAGGTCCGCGTGCTGCGCGACCGCAGTCTGATCTGCGAGGTCTCCGACAGCAGCAGCACCTCACCCCATCTGCGCTACGCGGCCACCACCGACGAGGGCGGACGCGGCCTGTTCCTCGTCGCGCAGATCGCCGAACGGTGGGGCACCCGCTACACCCCGGCCGGCAAGATCATCTGGGCCGAACAGCCGCTGCCCTGAGCCGACTTCGGCACCCGAGCCGGTCGTCGGCGGTCAACCGTGGGGAGGCTCCTTACGCGGGTCCGGCTCCTGCTCCGGCGGGTCGGACGGCGGCTCCGTCACGTCCACCCCCGTCCTGTCGGCGCGATGCTCCGGGGCGTCGTCCCCGGCCGGTACGAGTGGCAGGGCCCCGCCGCCCTGCAGGCGTTCCAGGTCGGCGGGGCGCACCTGGATGACGAGCAGGGCGATCAGCGCGGCCAGGATGGCGATGAGGGCAGCGACGATGAAAGCCACCGAGATGCCCGATGCCAGCACCTGGTCGCTCCAGGGCGCCGGGAGTTGGTCGGTCCTGCGGAACTCCGCCTGCTGGACCGGGGTCGCCTCCGCCAGGAAGCGGGGCACCTGATCGGTGGCCTCGTTGCGGCTGGCCGTACCGAAGACGGTGACCAGCACGGACAGGCCGAGCGAACCGCCCACCTGCTGGGTGGCGTTGAGGACCCCGGAGGCCGCTCCGGCATCCTGCGGCGCCACACCGGACACCGCCATCAGCGTCAGCGACACGAAGTTCAGACCCATGCCGAAGCCGAAGACCAGCATGGGGCCGAGAATGCTGCCGGGATACGTACTGTCGACATCGGTGAGGGTCAGCCAGCCCAGTCCCGCGGCGGCCAGGATCGAGCCCGCCGCCATGAAGGGCTTGGGCCCCCATCTGGGCAGCAGTTGGGAAGCGAATCCCGCGCCCAGCGCGATGATCCCGCTCACCGGCAGGAAGGCGAGACCGGCCCGCAGCGGGCTGAAGTCCAGGATGTTCTGCACGAACAGGGTCAGGAAGAAGAACATCCCGAACATCGCCGCGGCCAGGCTCAGCATGACCGCGTAGACGCCGGCGCGATTACGGTCGCGGAACATCCAGAGCGGCGTGATGGGCTGCCGCGACCGGCGCTCGACGGTGATGAACGCGGCGAGCAGCACGACAGCGGCCGCGAAGGCCCCGAGGGTCATGCCGTCGCTCCAGCCCTCCTCCGAGGCTCGGATGAATCCGTAGACGAGCAACACCATGCCCACCGTGGACGTGAGTGCGCCGAGGACGTCGAAATTGCCCGGTCGGCGCTCGGACTCCCGGATGTAGCGAGGCGTCGCCAGCACGATCAGCAGACCGATGGGCACGTTGACGTAGAGGACCCAGCGCCAGTCGAGCCACTCCACGAGCAGCCCGCCCGCGAGCAGCCCGATCGCGCCGCCGCCGGCCGAGACCGCGGCGAACACTCCGAACGCCCTGTTCCGTTCCGGCCCTTCGCGAAACGTCGTGGTGATCAGCGAGAGAGCGGTCGGGGAGGCGATGGCGCCGCCGACGCCCTGCAGCGAACGCGCCGCGAGCAACTGCCAGGACTCCTGCGAGAGTCCGCCGAGCAGCGAGGCCAGCACGAAGAGCAGGACACCGAACATGAAGACCCTGCGGCGGCCGAGGATGTCGCCCAGGCGTCCGCCGAGCAGGAGCAGACCACCGAAGGTCAGCGTGTAGGCGTTGATCACCCAGGACAGGTTCTCGGTCGAGAAGCCGAGCGAGGTCTGGATGTGCGGAAGGGCGATGTTCACGATGGTGATGTCGAGGACCACCATCAGCTGGCACGAGGCGATGACGAGAAGTGCGATACCGCTGCCTCGGCCCCGCTCCGGGGATTCGGCAGGCGGCGGAGGTGTCGCGTGAGCGCCTGTCATGGGATGTGCACCCGTGTGTCAGGTCGGAAGTGAACGTGGAAGTTCACTCCATCGACGTTAGTCCTGCGCGCCCGGCCCCACCAATCGATCACCGGGTCCGGGCCTGGCCGGCCGGGTGACGCTGTTCGAGCGGTCGGGTCGCGGGGCCCTGGACGATCTTCCCGTCGGGGTCGAAGCGAGAGCCGTGGCAGGGGCACTCCCAGGCTCGTTCCGCCCGGTTGAAGGCGACCAGACAGCCCAGGTGCGTGCAGCGGGCGGAGACTGCGTGGACCTCCCCGTCCTCGTCGCGGTAGACGGCGCAACGGTGTCCGCCGACGCGGACCACCGCACCGTCCCCCGGGGCGATGTCGTCCACCGAGCCCCCCGTCGACGCCGAAAGCCGGTCCCCGACGAAGTGCCGGGCGACCTGAGCCTGATGTTTGAGGAAGGCCGGCGCCTCACGCACGGCCGTGCGCACCCGTCGGGGGTCGTACAACTCGCTCCACGGCGGTTTCTGACCGGTGATCAGATCCGAGAGAAGGCGGCCCGCCATGATGCCTCCGCTCAGCCCCCAGCCGCCGAAGCCGGTCGCGACGTAGGTGTGCCGGCTCCCCGCGTGGAGCGGGCCCACCAGCGGTACGGAGTCGGTGGAGTCGTTGTCCTGCGTGGCCCAGCGATGGGTGACGGTGAGCTCCCCGAAGTGCTCGCCGGCCCAGCCGGCGAGCCGCCCGAACCGCTCCTCCACGTCGCTCGTGCCCGGGGTGAAGTGCTCGCCGGTGACGATCAGCAGCCGCTTTCCGTCCTCGTACGGGGCGGTGCGCAGCGACCGGGTGCCCTGCTCGGGCGTGATGAACATGCCGGACGGAGCGAGGCCGGCCTCGACGGGCGCGGTCAGGACGAGTTCGCGGCGCGGGGAGAGCCTGGTGAAGAGGAGGGCACGGTCGAAAACCGGATAGTGCGTGGCGACCACGACGTCCGTGGCGGTCACCGTCGCCCCCGCACCGGTGGTGAGACGGCAGGGCTCGCCCTCCCTGAGCCCGACGACCCGGGTGTGCTCGTAGATCCGTGCGCCCCTGCGGAGCAGGTCGTCGGCGAGGGCCAGCAGGTACTTCCGCGGATGGAACTGGGCCTGCTCCGTCACCCGGACCGCGCCCGCGACAGGGAACGGCAGACCCGTCTCGGTCACGTACTCCGCGGACAGACCGGCTTCGCGGGCGGCGTCCGCCTCGGCCATCAGTTCGCCGATGCGCCCGGGGTCCTGCGCGTAGGTGAAGGCCTCCGTCTCCTCCCAGTCGCAGTCCACGCCCAGTTCGTCCGCGATCGCGGCGGCGTGCCGGATCGCTTCGGTCTGGGAACGCCCGTACAGCTTCGCGGCCTCGGTCCCCCGGGTGCGCCGCAGCCGTTCGTAGATGAGGGTGTGCAGGGCACTCAGTTTGGCGGTGGTGTGCCCGGTGACCCCCGTGGCGATCCGGTCGGCTTCCAGTACGGCCACGCTGCGGCCGCCGCGGACCAGCTCCCAGGCGGTACTGAGCCCCGCGATTCCCGCGCCGACCACGGCGACGTCCACCGTGAGCGTGGCGGCCAGGGGCGGATGCAGGTTCCCCGGTGGCGCCGTCTCGATCCAGTACGAGTTCCGCTCGCCCGCATGCTTGTCCATGGGCGCCGGGTTCCCCGAAGCCGTACGACGAAGCGTCACGGTCGCGGGCCGGCCCGTGCGGCGATTCCCGGCCTCGCCCGGGGTCCGCGCACCGGCCGGCGGATCCGCTGCCGGGGTCACTGGTCGACGGTGCGCCCTCGATCGTAGGCGGATGCCGCTTCCCGCAGCCGCTGCGGTCTGTTGTCCCGCCGGCCATCACGCTGGGTATCACGTTGGACATCACGTTCGGCGTCGTGCTGGGCCAGCACGCCGAGCAGGTCCGCCACGGTCAACCCGGCGTCGGCCGGATGCCGCAGGATGGTCCCCGACTCGATGCGGTACTCGTTCGAGCGCCCCTGCCGGGTGTGAGTGAGATAGCCCTGCTGCTCCAGATCAGAAATGATCTTCTGAACAGCGCGCTCGGTGAGCCGGCAGCGCGCGGCGATGTCCCGGATGCGGGTGTTCTGGTTTTCGGCGATCGCCGCCAGCACGCGGGCGTGGTTGGTCAGGAACGTCCAGCCGGAATGTGTCTCAGGTACTCCACCCATGCGCCCCAGCATATGACTTACCATTCACGCATACAAAAGGGTGAAACAAATTTCATGTATCCCTTGACGTGTGAAGGCCGAGAGCTGAGCCTGGAGGAGGTAGGGACGGTGGATGCCTCGGGAGCGACTGCCATGCCAGAACCTGCATCAACCGCGCAGCTCGAGAGCGGGTACGGAACCGTCTGCGCAACGTCGGTCGACTCGGCGCGGGGTCACCCGCCGACGTTCTTGAAGATCGAGACGCACGCTTTCGGTGAGCGGACGGCCGTAGTGATCACCGGTGAAATCGACATCGACACCGACCAGGCACTGCAGCACGCCTTGCGCAAGGCCGTCGCCCAGTCCGTCAGCGGCGTGGATCTCGATCTGAGCGGAGTCGACTTCTTCGACTGTTCCGGGCTCAACGTGCTGCTGCACATCCGCCGGCGCGCCCTGGAGAGTGGCAAGACGGTCGCCATCCGGGCTGCCGGTCCCCCGGTCGAGAGGGTCCTCGGCCTCACCGACACGTCCTCGCTGTTCACGCTCACAGGGAATGCCGCCATGGACATGACCCCTATGTGCCAGGACACGCGTCCCCGTGCGACGCACAACCCCACGGAGGAGGACGCGTTGCCCGAGAATGCCGAGCAGGACCTGCGCATCGAAGTCGTCCAGCTCAAGCGTGCCATGCAGACCCGGCCGGTCATCGACCTGGCCCGCGGGGTCCTGATGGCCTCCTTCGCGCTGAGCCCGGAGGACGCGTGGAGCGTTCTGGTCGCCGTCTCCCAGAACACCAACACCAAGCTGCACCACCTGGCCCAGGACCTGGTGGGTGCCGTCCAGGGAGAGGCGCTGCCCGAGCAGCTCCAGCAGCAGCTGGCCGCCGCGGTCACCGATGTCGTCACACCCCCGCCGGCATCCACCGGCCCGGCCGACGACCCGGGTGATGAACCGCCCCAGGAGGAAACGGCCCAGGAAGCCGAGCCGTGAACCGAAGGCGCGCCAAGGGCCGGATCGGGGGCTTCAGGGGCCAAACGCGGTTGCCGGTGAGGCCCGGTTGCTTACAGTGGTGCGCTCAGGAAGAAGGTGAGCGCGATGTTCGTCGCCGACGGTCCGGCGAGTGTTCCGGGAACCAGCCGCAGCACCTCGGCCACCATCCAGCCGAACATCCTGCGCTACCTCGCCTCGGTCGCCGACGAGAGCGGCGTGGACCTGCGGCCGCTGCTGAAGCAGGTGGGGCTGGACGAGACCCTCATGCGATCGGCGGCGCTGCGTGTCTCGTACCGCCAGGGCAGCGCGGTGATCCGCCGCGCGTTGGAGCTCACCGGTGACGAGCACCTGGGGATGAAGGTGGGGGCGGCCCAGCACCTGACGGCCTGGGGGCTGCTCGGCTTCGCCCTGATGGCCGACGACACCCTGCGGCACGCCATCGAGACCGGAGTGCGGTACCAGAACCTGTCCGGGGCGATGATGGTGTGGTCGGCCGGCGAGGAGGACGACGGTTTCGTGCTGCGGGCCGCGCTCCCCGACCCCGCCATGGACCCGGCCGTCGCCGTCTTCCTGATCGAGGAGGCGCTGACCTCCGTGATCACTCTGGCCCGCTTCGCCACCGGCCCGGCCTTCACTCCGCGTGGCGTGGAGTTCGTCTTCCCCGCGCCGCGCCGGAGCGACCTGTACGCGGATCTCTTCAACTGTCCGGTCCGCTTCAACGCGCCGGTCAGCCGCCTGGTCATCGACCCCGTCCGGGCCCGGGCGCCGATGCCGGGCCGGGATCCGGTGACGTACGCCTCGGCGCTGGAGACGCTCGACGCTCAGCTGGCCTCCCGCCGCCATCAGCAGGAACTGCTGGAGGTCATGGAGGTCTCCATCGCGCAGAGCCTCCCGGTGGTTCCCTCGTTCGCCGAGCAGGCACGTCGGCACGCGACCAGTGAGCGGACGCTCCGGCGGCGCCTGGCCGACTGCGGCACCACGTACGAGGCGGTCGTCGACGGGGTACGCCGGGAACGCGTCGAACTGCTGCTGCGCCGCCCCGAACCGACCTTGCGTGACATCGCCCATCAGGCGGGGTTCTCCGACGCGCGGACCCTGCGCCGAGCCGTACGCCGCTGGCACGGCACGTCTCCCCAGCGGCTGCGGGAGGAGATGGAGCTGGGCGAACCTGGCGAATGGCAGAGCTCAGTCGCGGAGCAGCTGGACGAGGGCGACGGCGCCGATCGTCACGATGAGGGTCCGTAGGACCGCGGGGCTGAAGCGGCGGCCCACGGTGGCTCCGAAGTGGCCGCCGAGCGCGGAACCGGACGCGATCAGTGCGACGGCGGTCCAGTCGAAGTCCGCGACGAAGAGGAAGAAGACCGCCGCCACCCCGTTGACGACGGCTACAAGGACGTTCTTGACGGCGGTGAGGCGTTGCAGCGACTCGTCCAGGAGCATGCCCATCAGGGACACGTAGACGATTCCCTGCGCGGCGGCGAAGTAGCCGCCGTAGACGCTGGCGAGCGTCAGGCCGGTGTACAGCAGCGGGCCACCGTCGCGGCGGGCGGAGTCAGGGGTTCGCGCGCGGCGCCGGTGCAGGACCTTGCCGATCAAGGGCTGGACGGCGACCAGGACGAGGGCGAGACCCACCACGGCCGGCACGATCTTCTCGAACGCCGCCGCGGGCAGGGCCAGCAGGAGCATGGCGCCGGTGAGGCCGCCCAGCAGGGCGCCGACGCTCAGTTTCAGGATGCGCCGGCCCTGTCCGGCGAGTTCCTTCCGGTAGCCGAACGCTCCGCTGACCGAGCCGGGGATCATGCCCAGGGCGTTGGAGACCGTGGCCGTGACGGGCGACAGGCCGGTGGCCAGCAGTACGGGAAAGGTGATCAGCGTCCCGGAGCCGACGACGGAATTGACGCCGCCGGCGGCCACGCCCGCGGCGAAAACGGCGAGCGCCTCCCCCGGTGTCACCGAGCGCCTCCCCGCGCGCCATCGTTGCCCGCGGGTACAGGCCATGCCGTCTGGCACCCGGTGTCCGACGAGGTGTTCATGGAGCCGACGCTAGACGGCGAACGCTTCGGCACGCACCGAAGCATCCCGGCACGTCCACCACCGCCACCGCCACCGCCACGGCACCGGCACCGGCACCGGGTCAGCGGCTACGGGTCAGCGGCTACGGATCCAGATGGTCTTCTCCCTGGTCCACTGCTCGAAGGCGTTCGTGGATTTCTCCGTACCGCCGAATCCGGACTCCTTCCAGCCGCCGAAGGGGGCCGTGATGTCGCCTTCGCTGTAGGAGTTGACCGAGACGACCCCGGCTTCGATGCCGCGTGCCAGGCGGAGGGCCGCATCGAGGTCCCTGGTCCACACGGAGGCGGCCAGCCCGTACGCGGTGGCGTTGGCCAGGCGTATCGCCTCCGTCTCCGAGGCGAAGGTCTGGAGAGTCACCACGGGCCCGAACAGCTCCTTGGTGAGCACGTCACTGCCCTCGGGCGCGCGGGTGATCACGGTGGGCGGGTAGTAGGCACCGCGCGGCGGCAGCCCGTCGGGCAGGCCCACGGTGTGGACGCGGGCCCCGGCGGCCCGGGCGGCCGCCACGGCTTCCGCGACCCGGTCGAAGGCGGCCTGGTTGATGAGCGGCCCGATGTGTGTCCGGGGGTCGGCCGGGTCGCCGATGACCAGTTCCCTCGCGGCGGCCGTGAACCGGACCAGGACCTCGTCCGCGATGCTGTGGTGGACCAGGATGCGGGAGCCCGCCGTGCAGTTCTGGCCCATCGTCAGGAACGCGGCCTCGATCATGCCGTCGATGAGGTCCTGCCCGTAGGTGAGGGCGTCGGCCATCAGCACCTGCGGGCTCTTGCCGCCCATCTCCAGCGAGACCCGCTTGAAGTTGCTCTCGGCCGCGTCCTTGAGGATGCGCCGCCCGGTCCCGGTCGAGCCGGTGAACGACAGCGCTCCTACGACAGGACTGCGGGCCAGTGCGGTCCCGGCCACCGGGCCGTGGCCGGGCAGCACCGTGAGGACCCCGTCCGGGAGGCCGGCCTCGGCGGCGAGCGCGGCCAGCCGAAGCACCGAACGCGGGGTCGCCTCGGCGGGCTTGACCAGCAGGCAGTTTCCCGCGGCCAGCGCGGGTCCGACCTTCCACGCGGCCATGGCCAGCGGGTAGTTCCACGGCAGGATCGCCGCCACCACGCCGATGGGCTCCCGGCTCATCAGGCCCAGACAGTCCGCCCCGGTGGGGGAGACACGGCCGAAGACCTTGTCGGCCGCCTCGGCGAACCAGCGGATCGACTCGATCGCGCCGGGTACGTCACCCTCCCGGCACTCGGAGATCGGTTTGCCCGCGTCCTCGCTGTCCAGCCGGGCCAGGAGTTCGGCGTCGCGTTCCATCAGACCGGCAAGGCGCAGCAGCACCGCGCTCCGCTCACGGACCGGCAGCCGGGACCACACCCCGGAATGGAACACCTGCCGGGCCTGCTCGGCGGCCTTGGCGACGTCCTCGGCCGTCGCGGCGGGCAGGGTGGTGTTCAGCTCCCCCGTCGTGGGATTGACGACACGCAGCACGGGCGGGCTCTCCACTGTGGTCATGCTTCCTCCACCAGTTCCCATCGGTCATCGGTCCTGCGCACCAGTCCCCTGCGGCGCAGGTCCTCCAGATAGCGGGCCACTCCGCGATCGCCCCGCTTGCGAAAGAGCGGGAAGACCTTGGGCAGCAGGTTGGGCGCGAGCATCGCGAACCGCACCAGCCGGGACTCGCCCGGCCGGGCGTACGCCTCAAGGCGGGGCCTGTCCAGCAGACTCACCACCGCCGCCACCACGTCGGCCGGCTGTTGCGGCGGGTCCTGGAACTGCATCGAGTTTCCGCCGTCCACGGCCTCCTGGCGCAGCATCCGGGTGTCGGTCGCGGACGGCAGCACCGATCCGGCGAGGATGCCCTTGTCCTTCAGGTCGAGCCCGATCGAGAGCATCGCGCCGCGCAACCCGAACTTCGAGGCCGTGTAGATCGGTGTCTCACCCAGCGGGAAGATCCCGCCGAGGGACACGGTGGTGACCACCCGGGCGTCGCCGGAGGCCCGCAGCAGCGGGATCGCGAGCCTGGTCGCGACCAGCGGGGAGAGCAGGTTGAGGTTGAGCTCCCGCTCGATGCTCTCGATGCTGCGCACGTCGAAGCGTTCGGCGCTGGTCATACCGACGTTGTTGACCAGCACGTCCAGCCGGCCGTGGTCGGCTGTGACCTGGTCGAAGAGATCCTGCACCTGCGCGCGGTCCAGCAGATCGCAGCCGATACCCGCGTGTCCGGCACCGGGAAGGTCGTCGGCGACCTTCCTGGCACGCGCCGCGTCGATGTCGACGACGAGGCAGCGGGCGCCCCCGGCGGCGAAGCGGCGGCACATCGCGCTGCCGATCCCGCCGGCGCCACCGGTCACCAGCATGACCTTGTCGGTGAAGTCGAAGCCGCTCATGACACCGGCTCCGCACGCCGTGCGGAAGTCGCGGCCGGCGGACGCCCCTCGGTACGCCAGCTCATCGCCGCCGCGACCTTGGCCAGGTACTTCACCAGCGCACTGCTGTCGACGTAGCCGGTGTGGCGGGGCGAGGCGACGAACTTCAGACCGCCGGACAGGTCCGGACGGTCGCTGCGGACCATGCGGGCGAACCGTTCGACGTTCGGCAGCCCGTTCCGCGTGTCGTGGATGTACCCGGCGATCAACTGCGCCTGTGTGTCGAAGAGTTTGTACGCGCCGGAGTTCGTCTCGACGAAGCCGACGCCGAACAGTCCCTCGTGCTCACGGGAGAACGCCGACAGGTACAGGTCGGGGTGCTGTTCGTCGCCGAAGTACTTCTGCGCGGCGGGCACCTTGTGGACATAGCCGGTCGCCAGCAGGATCAGGTCGAAGTCGTCGCGGGTGCCGTCCGTGAAGTGCACCGTCGTGCCCTCGGTACGGGCGATCCCCGGCTTGGCCGTGATGTCGCCGTGCTGAAGGTGGTGGAGCAGCATCGAGTTCAGCGCGGGGTGGGTCTCGAACAGCTTGTGGTCGGGCTTCTGCAGGCCCAGCCGGGTGGGGTCGCCGTTGATGACCCTCAGGAGTGCGCCGAAGACCTTCTGCTCCAGCCACATCGGCATCTTCGGTCCACCGGCGGCGATGGTGTCCACCGGCCGGCCGAAGAGGTGCTTGGGGATGAACCAGTAGCCACGGCGCATGCTGATCACCGCGTGGTCGGCGGAGCGGGCCGCGTCACAGGCGATGTCGCAGCCGGAGTTCCCGGCACCCACCACCAGCACCCGCTTGCCGCGCAGTTCGTCACTGCTGCGGTAGCCGACCGTGTGACGGACCTCCCCGGTGAAGTCGCCCGGCAGGTCGGGGATGTTGGGATGCCACTGCGAGCCCGTACACACCACGACCTGACCATGGACGCTCTCCCGCCCGTCGGCCCGGGTCACCGTCCACGTGCCGTCCGAGTTCTTCTCGACGCCGCTGACCTCGACACCGAACTCGATCCGGTCCGTCAGGCCGTACGCCTCGGCGAACGACGTCAGGTAGGCCAGGATGTGCCGGTGCGACGGGTAGTCCGCGAAGTGGTCCGGCATCGGCCAGCCGCCGAAGGCCGAAAGGGTCCTGCTGGAGATGAAGTGGGCCGACTCGTACATCGGACTACCGGGGTTGTCGATGTCCCACAGGCCCCCGGGCCCCTCGTGCCGCTCGATGTGCGTATAGGGCAGACCCCGCTCCGTCAGCGCCCTCGCGACCGCCAGCCCGGCAGGTCCCGCTCCGATCACGCATGTGTCGTACTGGCCTGTGTTCGCTGTCTTCACGATCCCGCCTCCCTTCTCATCACGCTTCACCGGTGTTGACGGGGAACCTATGCACCGGGCGCCCGGCGAGAACTGGCCCGCGCGGCCAGGGAGAGGACCTCAGCGGCCACGTGGCTGACTTCCCCGGACCTCCCCCGGGGCCGTGCCTGCTCACAGCACGCCGACTGAGATGATCCAGCCGTGGAGGGCGGATCGGCGGGGCTCGGGGAGATGTCGGACATGGTGGTGCCCATACGGTTCGGGTCGGCACACGGCTCGTCATGGGCGCTGCGTTCCGCACGGACCGCGGACGTCGAGGTGATCGCGGAGCTGCGGGCCACGGTCATGCGTACGGATCTGGAACGGCTCGGCCGCTACGACGAGCACCGGGTACGGCAGCGGCTGCGGGATTCCTTCTCCGCCCGGCACACGTCCGTCATCATGGTCGACGGCGAACTCGCGGGCTGTGTCACGCTCCGGCCCGCCGACGGCGGACAGCTGCTGGAGCACTTCTACCTCGCCCCGCACCATCAGGGCCGCGGGCTCGGATCAGCCGTCCTGCGCACACTTCTGGAGAGCGCCGACGCCCACGGCACGACCATCCGCCTGAACGTCCTGCAGGGCAGCGCCGCCCGTCGGCTCTACGAGCGGCACGGGTTCGTCGTGGAACTCCAGGACCCCATCGACGTTTTCATGGTGCGCCCGGCGAACACGGGCGCCACCCCGAACGCCTGACCGGCGGCAACAGCACAACGAGCAACGGCGACGCGGGTGGCAGCCCGCAGAAGGCTCCGCCGGCGGACCGCGCCCTGAACACCCCCGTCGGTGAACGCGTATGAGATCCCGGAGCCGCTCCAACGGCGCGTGCACGCACGCCGGCAAGAGACGAGGGATCATGACTGAACAGCGCTATCACGTCATCGGCATGACCTGCGGCCGCTGTGCCGACGCTCTTGAAGTCAAGGTCGGCGAAGTCCTGGGCGTGGACCGGGTGGGCATCGACCTCGACATCGGAGCGGTGACCGTGGCGGGTGAGGCGCTCGACGGCTCGAAGGTCTGCGCGGCCATCACCGACGCCGGTTTCGAGGTCGCCGCCGTCCTCTGACAGCCGCAGCCGCCCCGCAGGCAGCCTTCGATGACAACAGCTGTGCCCGGCGACTCAAGTCCGTTGCCGGGCACGGCTGTTGTGAAGGCCGTCAGGACGGTTCCGCGGCGCGCACCCGGGCCAGTACGTCGCGGATCATGTCGGCGCTGATCGTGAAGTGGTCCCGGGCGATCTCCTCCGCCTGCTCGGGCTCGCCCGCCGCGATGGCCTCGTACAGGGCCTTGTGGCCGCCGCCGGCCCGGTGGAAGTGGGACCGCTCGCCCTTGCCCCACGGTTCGACCGGGAAGCCGAGGCTGATGCGGGTCAGCAGGTCGCGGCTGAGCATGGTGATCTGCGGGTTGTGGGTGGCCTCGCAGATGCTGCGGTGGAACGCGCCGTCGGCGGCCTGTTCCTCGCGGGGTGTCCGTGCGGACAAGTGAGCTGCCAGGGCCTCGCGCATCGGGTCGAGGTCCTCGGACCGTCGGCGGCGGGCGGCCGTGGCGGCCACCATGCCCTCCACCAGCCCCCGCAGGTCGAAGAGTTGCTCCAGCTCCTCCCAACGGGGCAGCAGCGTGCGGCGGACCGCGGCCGCCGAGGACTCGCTCCAGCTGTCGCGTACGAAGGCGCCTCCGTTGCGGCCGCGGCGGATCTCGATGACACCGACGGCCAGCAGACGTCCGATGGCCTCGCGCACGGTGGGGCGGCTCACCCCCAGCAGCCGGGTGAGTTCGCGTTCGACCGGCAGCCGCTCCCCCGGCAGGAAGTCCCCGACGGCGATCGCGGTGAGCAGCCGGTCGGAGACCTCGTCGACCGCCGAGGCGACGCGTACCGGACCCAGCTCCGAGGAGGGAGCGCCACCGAGGAGGACACGGTCGAGCACCCGGGAGAACTCGTCCGTCGGGCCGATCGCCGGTGCCGCGCCCTCCTCCGGGCGGTCGGGACGCCCGGACGGCTCGGCGGGCTCAGCGGACACGGTGGACTCCGGCAGCTTCAACGGCTGTCGCGGCTCGCGCGCCTGTGGTGCGGATGTCAGTTGTCCTCCTCCAGCCGGCCGGTCACGGATGCCGGACACGTAAACACGCAGTTACTTCTGCCTCGCCACCGATAAAAGGTCTTGTGCACTGACCTTTTACCCAATCAGTATGTCAGCCATCCCCCACACCCACCTTGTTTCAGACAGGACCGGCTGATTCTGGCTGGTCCGGAAGGCCCCCGCGTGGCGATCCCCGAACCGAACCACACCGGAACCGTCGACTTCAACGGCTGGTCCACCTGGTACCGGACGACGGGCGAGCCGGGCAGGACACCTCTGGTCGTCCTGCACGGCGGACCCGGCGCCGGGCACAACTACACACTCCGCATCGCGAACATCGCCCAGCAGGGCCGCCCCGTGGTGCACTACGACCAGCTCGGCGTCGGGCTGTCCACCCATCTGCCCGGCAAGGGCGCCGACTTCTGGACGGTCCAGCTCTTCCTCGACGAACTCGACAACCTCCTCAAGGCGTTGGGGATCGCCGACGGCTACCACATCCTCGGCCAGTCCTGGGGCGGCATGCTCGCCGCCGAGCACGCCGTACGCCGTCCTGCCGGACTGCGCGGTCTGGTCATCGCCAACTCCCCCGCGTCCATGGAGCTGTGGCTGTCCGGCGCGGCCGAGCTGCGGTCCGCCCTCCCGCCCGAGGTCCAGCGGACCCTGCTCGCCCACGAGGCGGCCGGGACAACCGACCATCCCGAGTACCTGGCGGCCGAGCAGGTCTACAACGATCGCCATGTCTGCCGGGTGGTCCCCACCCCGGCCGAGGTCCAGGCCACCTGGGACAACATCGCGGCCGACCCGACCGTCTACCACACGATGAACGGGCCGAACGAGTTCCATGTGGTCGGCACCCTCAAGGACTGGTCGGTCGTCGACCGGCTGCACCTGATCGAGGCGCCGACCCTGCTGGTGTCCGGGCGGTACGACGAGGCGACTCCCGCCACCCTCAAGCCCTTCGCCGACCACATCCCCGACGTGCGCTGGCACATGTTCGAGCACTCCAGCCACATGCCGCACGTCGAGGAGGAAGACCTCTACCTCCAGGTCGTCGGCGCGTTCCTCGACTCCAACGACTGACCCACCCACGGGAGTTCGGATGCCCCGCAGCACCAGACGGACGGCACTCGTCGCCGCCACCGCCGCCCTCGCCCTCACCGCCGCCGCCTGCTCGTCCTCCGACGACGGCTCCTCCTCCGACCCGACCAGTAGCTCCTCAGGGGCCCGGTCGTCCGCGTTCCAGCCGGAGCACAAGGGCGGCACCCTGCGCCTGGTCGCCAAGTCGGCGGCCGGCAGCTTCGACCCGCAGGTGAACTACACCCTCCAGTACTGGCAGCTGTACCAGTCGATGTACGACGGTCTGCTCGCCTTCAAGAAGACCGGGGGCCAGCAGTCGTTCACCGTCGTACCCGACCTGGCCGAGGCACTGCCCAAGGTGAGCGACGGCGGTAAGACGTACACCTTCACGCTGCGCAAGGGCATCAAGTTCTCCAACGGCAAGACGGTGACCACCGACGACGTGGTGGCGTCCTTCCAGCGCATCTTCAAGGTCTCCAGCCCCACCGCCGGCACCTTCTACAACGGCATCGTCGGAGCGGACGCCTGCATCAAGAAGCCCGCGGACTGCACGCTCGACAAGGGCGTCGTCGGTGACGCGTCGGCCGGCACGGTGACCGTCAACCTCACCGCTCCGGACCCGGAACTCTCCTACAAGCTGGCGGTCCCGCACGCGAGCGTGCTGCCGAAGGACTCGCCGGCCAAGGACGCGGGCACCAAGCCGCTGCCGACCACCGGCCCGTACATGGCGGCCTCCTACGACCCCAACCGGGCGCTGAAGCTGGTTCGAAACCCGCACTTCAAGGAGTGGTCGCGGGAGGGCCAGCCGCAGGGCTACCCCGACAAGGTCGACTACACCTTCGGCCAGACCGTCGAGTCCGAGGTCACCGCCGTCCAGAACGGCTCGGCGGACTGGATGTTCGACCCGCCGCCCGCCGACCGCCTGAACGAGATAGGCACCAAGTACGCCTCCCAGGCGCACGTCAACCCGCTGACCGCGCTCTGGTACCTGACGATGAACGTCAACTCGGCGCCGTTCGACAACAAGTTGGCGCGACAGGCCATCAACTGGGCGGTGGACCGCGAGGCCGTGATCCGCCTGTACGGCGGCAAGAACCTCGCCCAGGCCGCGTGCACCGTCCTGCCGACGGGCTTCCCCGGGCACGTCGACACCTGCGACTACACCAAGGGCGGCGGCAAGACCTGGTCGGCCCCGGACCTGGCCAAGGCCAAGGCGCTGGTCAAGGAGTCCGGCACGGCGGGGCAGGAGATCGGCATCGTCGTGCAGGACGACGAGGTCAACAAGTCGATCGGCCAGTACCTGCAGAGCCTGCTCAACGAGATCGGCTACAAGGCCACCCTCAAGCCGCTGTCGGCGAACATCCAGTTCACCTACATCCAGAACACCAAGAACAAGGTCCAGCTCGCTCTGACGTCCTGGTACCAGGACTACCCGGCGGCCTCCAACTACCTCAACGTGCTGCTGTCCTGCGCCTCTTTCCACCCAGGCAGCGATTCCAGCATCAACATCTCCGGCTTCTGCGACAAGGGCATCGACGCGAAGATGAAGACCGCGCTGGAGACCGGTCAGACCGATCAGAAGGCCGCCGACCAGCAGTGGGGCACGATCGACCAGGACATCATGAAGGAGTCCCCGGTCGCGCCGTTGATCAACCCGAAGATCATCGACTTCACGTCGAAGCGGGTCGGCAACTACCAGTTCAGCAAGCAGTTCTACATGCTCGTAGGGCAGTTGTGGGTGAAGTGAGCCGCTCCTCGCCCCTGCCCGCCACCACGGAGGCCCGGCGTCCGCCGGGTCCCTGGCGGACCGCCGCCGCCGACCTGCTGCACAACAGGGCGGCGGTGGCCGCGGCCATCGTCCTGCTCGTCGTCGTCGCGGTGTGCCTGTGCGCGCCCCTGTACGCCCACCACATCGCCGACACCGACCCGTTCCGGTCCCATGTCTCCGGCACCACGGTCGTGGACGGGAAGACCGTTCCGGTGCTCACCCCGAGCAGCACCGGCCTCGGGCTCGGCGTCACGCCGATCGGCCCGACCTGGGACCCGGCCCACTACTTCCTCGGCTCGGACAACCAGGGCCGTGACGTCATGGCACGCCTGCTCTACGGCGGCCGCACCAGCCTGCTCATCGGCGTCACCGCGGCCCTGGCGACCGTCGCCGTCGGCACGGCCGTCGGAGTCGTCGCGGGGTACGCGGGCGGTGTCGTGGACGCCGTCATCTCCCGGCTCCTGGACGTGATCTGGGCGTTCCCGGTGTACCTGCTGGCCATCTGCCTGTCCGTCGTACTGCTCACCAACGGGCTGCGCCTGGGGCCGATCACGGTGGACGCGGGGAGCCTGTGGCTGCCCGTCGTGATCATCGCGGCGATCTATGTGCCGTACGTGGCCCGGCCGTTGCGGGGTCAGGTGCTGGTGCTGCGCAACAAGGAGTTCGTCCAGGCGGCCGTCGGCTCCGGCGCGCCCGCCCTGCGCATCATGCGCCGGGAACTGCTGCCGAACGTGCTGCCCACGGCGATCGTCTTCCTGCCGCTGATGACCGCGCTGGCCATGCTCACCGAGTCGGCCCTGTCCTTCCTGTCCGTCGGCGTCCAGCCGCCCGAAGCCAGCTGGGGCACGATCATCGAGGACGGGCTCGGCCTGCTCTACACCCGGCCCTCCGTGACGATTGCCCCGGGACTGCTGATCGCGCTGACCACGGTGGCGCTCAACGTCCTGGGCGACGGGGTGCGCGACGCGCTCGATCCCAGTGCCCGGCTGCGCGGAGGGGTGTGACGGATGCTCTACTTCGCCCTCCGGCGCTTCTTCTCGGCCCTGTTCGTCATGTTCGCGATCAGCGTGCTGGTGTTCCTGATCTTCTTCGCCACGCCCGGCACGGACCCCGCGGCGCGCATCGCGGGCCGCAACGCCGACCCGGCCACGCTGGCCCAGGTGCGGCACTCCTTCGGGCTCGACCGGCCGATGCCGATCCGCTATCTGCTGATGATGCGGCACCTGCTGATCGACCGGGATCTGGAGTCCTTCGTCAACCGCGGCTCCCGGGTCATCCCGCAGATCGTGCAGGCGATGCCCGTGACGCTGTCGCTCGTGGTGGGCGCGGCGATCCTCTGGATGACCGTCGGCATCCTCATGGGCACGGCCGCCGCGACACTGCGCGGCACGGCCGTCGACCCGCTGATCATGCTGGTCGGCGTGGTCGGAGTGTCACTGCCCGCCTACTGGCTCGGCGAGGTCGTCAACCTGATCACCCAGAGCCAGTTGCACGACTCCGTCTTCTCCTGGGTGCCACCACCCGGGTACGTCGCACTGACCCAGAACCCCGGCCAGTGGGCACTGCACATGCTCTTCCCCTGGCTGACCCTGTCACTGCTGTACGCCGGGATCTACGCCCGGCTGCTGCGCGGCGAGGTCGTCACCGCCCTCAACGAGGACTACGTACGCACCGCGCGGGCCAAGGGCCTCTCCGAGCGCCGGATCCTCGTCCGGCACGCCCTGCGCTGCTCACTCATCCCGATCGTCTCCCTCTTCGGCCTGGACTTCGGCGCACTCGTGGGCGGCGCCGCCCTGCTCACCGAGGTGGTCTTCGGACTGCCGGGCATCGGCAAGCTCACCTTCGACGCGCTGCAGAACCTGGACCTGCCCGTGATCATGGGGACCGTCCTGTACGCGGCGTTCTTCGTGGTCCTCGCCAACGCACTGGTGGACATCCTGTACGCGCGACTCGACCCGAGGGCCCGCCATGCCTGATCAGTCACCCGACCCGCCCCAGCCGCTGCTGGACGTACGAGACCTGCGGGTGTCCTTCCGTACCCGACGCGGCCGGGTCACAGCCGTCGACGGCCTCTCCCTGTCGCTGGCACCCGGCGAAATCCTCGGTGTCGTCGGCGAGTCGGGCTCCGGCAAGAGCGTGTCGATGCTGGCCGTGCTGCGGCTGCTGACCAACCCGAACGTGACCGTCACGGGCGAGGTCCTCTTCCGCGGCCGTGACCTGCTCTCCCTCCCCGACAAGCAGATGCGGGCGATCCGGGGCCGGGAGATCGCCATGGTCTTCCAGGACCCGATGACCGCGCTCACCCCCGTCTACACGGTGGGCTGGCAGATCGCCGAGCAGATACGGGCCCACGAGCGGGTCTCCAAAAAGGCGGCGCACACCCGCGCCGTGGAGCTCCTGTCCGACGTCGGCATCCCTGACGCGGCCTCCCGGGTGAACGCCTACCCGCACGAGTTCTCCGGCGGCATGCGCCAGCGCGCGGTCATCGCGATGGCCCTGGCCTGCGGTCCCGCGCTGCTGATCGCCGACGAACCGACCACGGCCCTGGACGTGACGATCCAGGCGCAGATCCTCGACCTCATGCGGGACCTCAACGCACGCGGCTCGGCCGTCCTGCTCATCACGCACGACATGGGCGTGGTCTCGGAGATCGCCGACCGGGTCCTGGTGATGTACGGCGGCCGGGTGGCCGAGGAGGGCCCGCGGCAGGCGGTGTTCCATGGGCCGCGCCATCCGTACACCTGGGGTCTGCTCGACTCGGTGCCCCGGGTCGGCGGACCCCGGCTGCGGCGGCTGCCCACCATCGCGGGCATGCCCGTCTCGCCGGACGACCTCCCCGAAGGCTGCGCGTTCGCGCCGCGCTGCCCGACGCGGCACGACCGGTGCGACGAACAGCCACGGCTCGCCGCGGGCACCGGCGACGCCGCACACCGCGACGCCTGCTGGCTGCCTCCCGACGACCGCGCGCCGCTGCGGCTCGCGTCACGAACGGCGGGCCCCGGCACCGGCGTTGGACCTGTGGTGGGCAGGACGGACAAGGCCGAAGAAGCAGACAGGGAGGCGGCATCGTGACGACCCAGAACCTCGTGGCGGCGGACCACCAGACACGGCCGGGCGGCGATGTGCTGCTGCGCGCCACGGATGTCGCCAAGCACTACCCGCTGCGCGCCGATTCGTTCGCCGGGCGCCGGAAGGTGCTGCGGGCCGTGGACGGAGTCTCCCTGGAGGTGCGTACCGGGGAAACGCTCGGCATCGTCGGCGAGTCGGGCTGCGGCAAGTCCACCCTCGGCCGCTGCCTGGTCAGACTCACCGACATCACCAGCGGCCGGGTCGAGTTCGACGGCCAGGACATCACCACCCTGTCCACGCGCCGCCTGCGCCCCGTACGCCCGGGCATGCAGCTGGTCTTCCAGGACCCGCAGGCCTCGCTCAACCCCCGCCGCCGCGCCGGGGACATCGTCGCCGAGCCGCTGCTCATCCACCGGTACGGAAACGCCGCCGCGGTCCGGCGCCGGGTCGCCGAGCTGTTCGACGTGGTGGGGCTGGCCGCGGCGCATCTGGACCGGTACCCGCACGAGTTCTCCGGCGGCCAGCGCCAGCGCATCGGCATCGCGCGGGCGCTTGCCACCTCCCCGAAGCTGATCGTCGCCGACGAACCGGTGTCCGCCCTCGACGTGTCGATCCAGGCCCAGGTGCTGAACCTCTTCGCCGACCTGCAGGACGAGTTCGGGCTGACCTACGTCTTCATCGCCCACGACCTCGGCGTGGTCCGCCACGTCTCGGACCGGATCGCCGTCATGTACCTCGGCGAGATCGTCGAACTCGCCGAGACCGAGGCGCTGTACGCGGCCCCGGCCCATCCCTACACCGAGGCGCTGGTGTCCGCGGTCCCGGAGATCGACGACGGAACCGCCGCGGCGGACGGTGGTGCGGGCGCGCCACGCCGGGAACGCGTCATCCTCACCGGCGACGTGCCCAACGCGGCCGCCAAGCCCGCCGGTTGTACGTTCCACACCCGCTGCCCGTACGCCCGCGAGCGCTGCGCGGTGGAACGTCCCGCGCTCGTTCAGCTGGCCTCGGGCCGCCACGCCGCGTGCCATTACCCGCTCACCGGCTGAGCGGCGGCCCTCCGCGGGGCGGCCCCGTCGTGCCGCGTACTTCGAGGGCCGGGGCGCTGAGGACGACCTCACCGGGCCGGGCGGGGTCGTCGATGCGGTCGAGCAGGCACTGCGCGGCGCGGCGGCCGACGTCGTGGCCGGCGTTGTCCACGGTGGTGAGCCACAGGTGCCGCAGACGTGCCAGGTACGTGTTGTCGTAGCCGACGAGAGAGAGGTCGCGCGGCACCTGGAGACCGAGTTCCTCGGCCGCCGACAGCGCACCGACACAGGCGATGTCGTTGAACGCGAAGATCGCGGTGGGCCGTTCGCGGGCGCTGAGCAGCCGGACCGTGGCCCGGTAGCCGCCCTCCTCGGTCAGGTCGCCCTGTTCCACGATCGCCGTCGCGGCCGGCCCGTGCTCGCGCATGACCGCCTCGAAGCTGCGGCGGCGCAGTTCGCCGACCACGCCCTGCCCGGCGATGTGGGCGATGCGCCGGTGGCCGAGGCCGATGAGGTGCTCGGTGGCGAGGCGGGCGCCGTGCTCGTCGTCGCCCGCGACGATGTCCACCCCGGGCAGCACGGGCTCGCGGGCACCGGCGACGACGGTGGGCACCTGCTTGGCCGCCGTACGCAGCATCTCGGGACCCGGCAGCGTGCCGACGGCGATCAGTCCGTCGACCCGCAGGTCCGTGAAGGTGCGGGTGAGGTCCTCGCCGAGGCGCCGGTTGAGGTGACCGTCGGCCAGCAGCATGTGCAGGCCGCGCGCGTGCAGCACGGAGTTCAGGCCCTCAAGCAACTCCACGAACCAGGGGTTGCGCATGTCGTTCAACAGCACGCCGACCGTGCGGGTGCGCCGTTCACTGAGGCTGCGTGCGGCGGCGTTGGGCCGATAGCCGAGCTCCTCGACAGCCGCCAGAACGGCCTGCCGCTTCTCCGGTCGCACCTGGTCCGAGCCGCGCAGCACGAGGGAGACCAGGGACTTCGAGACTCCGGCCCGTTCGGCGACGTCGCGGATCGTCGGGGGTCTCATGGCCTGGACCGTTCCATATGCCGTGCGGGCTTGTCAAAGGAACCTGAGAGGGTTGACACGTGCTGGAACGGTGGCCAGTGTGGGCCGGGAAATCTTGTGGACCGGTCCAAAGAGGGGCAGTCATGGTGAGTACGCTCGGTGTCGCCGTCGTGGGATTCGGCTGGATGGGGCGGGTGCACACCCAGGCGTACGCCCGCGTCCCCCACCATTTCCCGCAGCTGTCCCTACGGCCCGAACTGATCGCCGTCGCCGACGAGGTTCCCGGCCGGGCCGAGGAGGCCGCCGGGCGGTACGGCTTCGCCACGGCGGCCCGGGACTGGCGGGAGGTCGCCGCCGACCCCCGGGTCGAGGCGGTGAGCATCGCCGCCCCGAACTTCCTGCACCGCGAGATCGGCGTCGCGATGGCGGAGGCGGGCAAGCACATCTGGATCGAGAAGCCGGTCGGCCTCACCACCGAGGACGCGCGGGCCGTCGCGGACGCCATGGCCAAGACGGGCGTCCAGGGCACGGTCGGCTTCAACTATCGCAACGCGCCCGCCGTGGCGGCCGCCCGCGAGCTGATCGCGTCCGGCGAGATCGGCGACGTCACACACGTCCGCATCCGTCTCTTCAGTGACTACGCCGCCCATCCCGAGGGCGCCCTGACCTGGCGGTACGAGCGCGAGCGCGGCGGCAGCGGGGTGCTGGGCGACCTCGCCTCGCACGGTGTGGACCTGGCCCGCCACCTGCTCGGCGAGATCGCCTCCCTGGCCGCCGACACGGCCGTCTTCGTCCCCGAACGGGCCCGCCCCACCGGCGCCACCGCCGGCCACACCCGTTCCGCGGGCGGCGCACTGGGCCCGGTGGAGAACGAGGACTACGTCTCCTGCCTGCTGCGCTTCGCCTCCGGCGCACGGGGCGTCCTCGAAGCCTGCCGGGTCTCGGTCGGCGAGCAGAACAACTACGGCTTCGAGATCCACGGCACCAAGGGCGCGGTCTTCTGGGACTTCCGGCGCATGGGCGAACTGGGCGTCAGCCGGGGCACGTCGTACCAGGACCAGCCCGTCAGCACGCTGTATGTCGGCCCCGGGCACGGCGAGTTCGGCGCCTTCCAGCCGGGCTCCGCCAACGCCATGGGCTACGACGACCTCAAGGTCATCGAGGCGCACCACTTCCTGCGTTCGGTGGCCGAGGGCACCGCGTACGGCGCCACCCTGGACGACGCCGTCCACAGCGCGGCCGCCCTGGACGCCATGGCCCGCTCCGCCGAGAACGGGACATGGGTGAGCCCGGGTCGAGCGGCCCGCGACGTATGATTGCCCGCTCATGGATGCGACCGCGCTGAACAAGATGATCGCTGTGCCGCCGGGGCAGGTCACGCTGTCGGACCGTCGGACGCAGCGCAGTTGGCCGGTCGAGGTCTCTCCCTACCGGCTCGCCGCCTTCCCGGTCACTCGGGCTGTCTACGAGCGGATCACCGGCCGGCTGCCGAGCGCCGCCGATGAGGGCCGGGCCGACGGGGACCGGGCCGACAGGGGCCAGTTGCCCGTCGAGGGCGTGTCCTGGTGGGACGCGGTCCGGTTCTGCAACGCGCTGTCCGAGCACGACGGGTTCACGCCCGCCTACCACCTCCACGCCGACGGCGAAGACGGCCAGGACGGCCAGGACGGCCAGGACGGCCAGGGCATCGAGTGGGACGTGTCCGCCGATGGATACCGGCTGCCGACCGAAGCCGAGTGGGAACACGCCTGCCGCGCCGGTACGGCAGGCCCGCGTTACGGACCGCTCGACGAGATCGCCTGGTACCGCGGCAACTCGCACGAGCGGATCCACGCCGTCGGCGGCAAGCGGCCCAACGCGTGGGGTCTGCACGACATGCTCGGCAATGTCTGGGACTGGTGCTGGGACGTCTACGACGCCGAGGTCTACGGCACCTACCGGGTGCTGCGTGGCGGCGGCTGGTTCGACGAACACTGGAGTTGCCGGGCCTCCGCGCGGCGCCGCAGCCACCCGAGTTTCCAGGTCGACGACGTCGGGTTCCGTGTCGCGCGCTCCGTCGTGCGCTGAACCGCACGACAACACCTCACACAACGTTCACATTAGTTGACTCTTCGCATTGTGGTGCACCAAGATCGCCGACGGATCAGCGATCGCGCCTCTCCGGAAGAGGCGCGAATTCGCGCATACCCGGAACGTGTTGACCGCGGCCCGCCAGGCCGCGCCACCACCGGCACCCGATCCTTCTCGCCGTTCTCGACACCCTTCCCCCATCAAGGAGTCTGCTTTGCTGCGCCACAAGACCGCTCTGCGCGTCGCCGCCCCCGCCGTCGTCCTCGCGCTCACCCTCAGCGCGTGCGGCGACGGGGACGACACCGCCGACGCGAAGAAGCCCTCCAAGCCGAAGGCCAAGGCCTCGCAGGCCAAGGCGGTCTCCGGGGGCGACATGGCCACCGGCGAGAGCGCCACGGGCAAGGTCGAGGAAGAGAACGGCACGGTCACCTACGACATCACCGCGCAGAAGGTGGATCTCGGTACCGAGGCCGAGGCCGCCAAGCTGGTCCAGGACAAGGCGGACGCCAAGGGGATGGCGCTCGCGGTCGCCCACGTGAAGTACACGCACAAGTCCGGCCCGGCCCTCACGAGCGACTCCGACGCGGGTGACGGCACCACCATCTGGGCCGACGGGACGAGGGGGACCCTGCTCATCGGCGCCTCCGACGACGCGCCCGGCTGCGAGGACCCGTACGACGTCGAAAGCTGGAAGTCGGGCGAGAGCCACACCTTCTGCGAGTCGTACCTCGTCCCCGTGAACGCCAAGTCCCTGGAGGTCCACTGGTCGGAGGAGGACGGCGAGCCGTACATCTGGAAGTTCCCCAACCAGTAAGGCTCTTGACCGACGACAACCGCTGGGCGGTCGCCCCGGCACGCGGCAGGCGTTGGCCGGGCGGACGAACTGACACCCGTTCGCCCTTTCGGCCGGGAGGCTCGGGCTGACAGACTCCGGAGGGTGCCAGACTTCGACATGCTCGTCATCGGATCGGGTCCGGGCGGCCAGAAGGCCGCCATCGCCGCGGCCAAGCTCGGCCGCCGGGTCGCCGTCATCGACCGTCCCGACATGGTCGGCGGGGTCTCCATCCACACCGGGACCATCCCCTCCAAGACCCTGCGCGAGGCGGTCCTCTATCTCACCGGTCTCACCCAGCGCGATCTGTACGGCCAGAGCTACCGTCTCAAGGAGGACATCACCGTCGCCGACCTGACCGCGCGCACCCAGCACGTGGTCAGTCGCGAGGTCGACGTCATCCGCAACCAGCTCTCCCGCAACCACGTGTCGCTCTTCGCCGGCACCGGCCGCTTCGTCGACGACCACACGGTCGCCCTGCGCGAAGTGACCGGCCACGACCGGATGTTGAGCGCCGACAACATCATCATCGCCACCGGGACCCGCCCGGCCAGGCCCGCGACCGTCGAGTTCGACGAGCGGACGATCCTGGACTCCGACAACGTCCTCAATCTGGAGCGGGTGCCGCGCTCCATGGTCATCGTGGGGGCCGGTGTGATCGGCATGGAGTACGCCTCCATGTTCGCCGCCCTCGGCAGCAAGGTCACGGTCGTCGAACAGCGGCCCGGGATGCTCGACTTCTGCGATGTCGAGGTGATCGAGTCGCTCAAGTACCACCTGCGGGACCTGGCCGTCACCTTCCGCTTCGGGGAGACCGTCGCCGCGGTCGAACGTCATTCCCGGGGCACGCTCACCATCCTGGAGAGCGGCAAGAAGATCCCGGCCGACACCGTCATGTACTCGGCGGGCCGGCAGGGCCTCACCGACGACCTCGACCTGGACAAGGCGAGCCTCTCCGCCGACAAACGCGGCCGGATCAAGGTCGACGAGTACTACCGCACCGAGGTGCCGCACATCTACGCCGTCGGTGACGTCATCGGCTTCCCGGCGCTCGCCGCGACCTCCATGGAGCAGGGGCGTACGGCGGCGTACCACGCCTGTGGCGAACCGGTGAACCGGATGCACGACCTCCAGCCGATCGGGATCTACACCATCCCGGAGATCAGCTTCATCGGGAAGACCGAGGACCAGCTCACCGAGGAGTGCGTGCCCTTCGAGGTCGGCATCTCCCGCTACCGGGAACTCGCCCGGGGCCAGATCATCGGCGACTCGCACGGCATGCTCAAGCTGCTGGTCTCCCCCGACGACCGCAAGCTGCTCGGCGTGCACTGCTTCGGCACCGGGGCCACCGAGCTGATCCACATCGGGCAGTCGGTGATGGGCTGCGGCGGCACGGTCGACTACCTGGTCGACGCGGTGTTCAACTACCCGACTCTCGCGGAGTCCTACAAGGTCGCCGCCCTGGACGCGACCAACAAGATCCGGCATATCGACCGGCTCAGGGACTGAGCCGGACCGGAAGACCGAGGCCGAACTGACCCAAACGGGCAGGACTGACCTAAACAGACAGGGAGCAAAGGGTCCCGGCGTGCACCACGAGGGTGTCGCCGGGTGCCGGTGCCGCACCGCCGCCGAGGTCTGCGCAGTCGTGGGCCGGTCCAGCGCATAAGCTCGGCAGGTGGCCAAGTACTTCGACGTTCATCCCGACAATCCCCAGCAGCGCACCATCACCCAGGTCGCCGACTCGATCCGCGGGGGCGCGCTCGTCGTGTACCCCACGGACTCCTGTTTCGCGCTGGGATGCCAGCTGGGCAGCCGTGACGGTATCGACCGGATCCGCGCGATCCGCAATCTCGACGACCGTCATCACTTCACCCTCGTGTGCCAGAACTTCGCCCAGCTCGGCCAGTTCGTACACGTCGACAAGGACGTGTTCCGCGCCATCAAGGCCTCCACGCCCGGCAGTTACACCTTCATCCTGCCCGCGACCAAAGAGGTGCCGCGCAAGCTGCTGCACCCGAAGAAGAAGACGGTCGGGGTCCGCATCCCCGACCACACGGTCGCTCAGGCCCTGCTCGCCGAACTCGGCGAGCCGCTCCTGTCCAGCACCCTGCTCCTGCCGGACGAGGACGAACCGATGACCCAGGGCTGGGAGATCAAGGAGCGGCTCGACCACTCGGTCGACGCGGTGATCGACTCCGGCGACTGCGGAACCGAGCCGACCACGGTCATCGACTTCTCCAGCGGCGAGGCCGAGATCGTACGCAAGGGAGCGGGCGACACCGCACGGTTCGAGTGAGCCGGGCCCGGTGCCCTACTCGGTGCGCACGCTCGTCCCCCTGAACGGCCCTTCCAGCGCGGCCCACTGCAGCAGCATGATGGTTTTCGCGTCGGCGATCTCGCCGGTGCGGATCATGCCCAGGGCCCTGCGGAAGGGCAGTTCGACGATCTCGATGTCCTCGCCCTCCTCGTCCAGTCCGCCGCCCTCGTGCGTCCGGGTC